>NZ_CANQLZ010000125.1 GCF_947624825.1 uncultured Acinetobacter sp. | reverse complement strand
TTGGTCTAAGAATGAATTTAATTGCTGGAATGGTGAATTGGATGCTCTTAAATTAACTTTCGCAAGAGATCTAATGTGAAAAATAGGCATTTTTAGCGTATTGCTTAATAAAAACCCATAAGTCTATGTTGGTTATCTATAAAAGCTCGCTAAATGGGTTAAGATTGGTTTAAATTTAAGCAAATAATAACGACAAAGGAACAGGATGTTCTCAATTACACAACGCCTGAGCATATTTTTAATGCTCAGCACCGGACTTGCGGTGGGGATTTTACGTTTTTCTTATACCGCTTTATTACCCAGTACCCGAGAAGCCTTTGAATGGAGTAGCAACTTTGCCAGTGTGTTGGGCAGCGCCAACTTATTGGGCTATTTGATTGGTGCATTTTGGGCCATGCGCTTAGCACAAAACGTCAAGATGCTACATTATTTGACGGGTGCCGGCGTGATTGGAAGTTTGAGTTTACTGTGTTGTGCCTTTGATGGCTTTACAGGGGCATGGTATATCTTTTGGCGAGTGCTTTCAGGGATTTGCGGCGGCTTACTGATGATCTTAGCACCCACTGTGGTTGCGCAATGTGCCGATGCTAGTCAACGTCTAAAAATCAACTTTGTTGGCTTTAGTGGTGTTGGAATTGGTGTGTTAGCAGCAACGCTGTTTTTACCTTATTTAGATCGTATTAGTATTACGCAAGCTTGGCTGATTTTATTTAGTTTTGCGGTGTTGTTTACCGTGTTTATTGCCAAGTTGATTTATCCCTTTCATCAGCAACTCGATCATAATACTCAAACCCAAGCGCCCAATACACGCCCGGATGGGTTTTATAAAACCTTAATTTTGGTTTATGCCTGTAGTGCCTTTGCCTATATTCCACATTCTTTATTTTGGATTGATTATTTAACTCAAAGTTTAGGTTTATCTTTATTTTGGATTAATTTTAATTGGATTTTATACGGGATTGGCAGCGCATTTGGGGCATTCACAGCCTATTTGTTTGCGCTAAAGTTTGGCAATTTAAAAGCCTTAAAATTACTGTATAGTTTTTATGTGGCAGCTATTTTGTTTGCCTTAGTACCAAGTTTTCCGCTGTTGACTTTTTTATCATCGCTGTTAACGGGTTTGCTTAATCCTGCTGTGGTGTTTTTAACCTCTTATACGATTTTGCAATATTACGGTTTGGCCTATAAAAAACTTTGGGGCATGGCCACGATGACCTTTGCCTTAGTACAACTGATTGGCGGTTTAAGCTTTAGTACCTTACAAAGTTTTAATGTGGCTTATCCACAGCAATTTATTTTAGCTGCTGCTGTTTTATTGTCAGGTACCTTATATTTTATGTTTTATGTACGACGCTATGAACTGGAGTTTAAAAAGGAAGTGACCCCTCAAACTTAAGGCTTTAAATAAGGATAAGGATTGACTGCACCTTGTCCTTGTAAGTAAATTCCATAATGCAAATGTGGCGGTGTGTGTTTGGCATTGCCACTATTACCCACATAACCCAATACTGTGCCCGCGTCCACCCAATCGCCTGCTTGAATATGCTCAGCATACGCATCCAAATGGGCATAATAATGTGAGCTTAATTCAGGCCCTATAATCCAAATAACTTTACCACCTAAATGATTGGTGCCAACGTCACGTACAATCCCTTGAGTGGTACTCATTACAACTGTACCACGCTTGGCAAAAATATCCACACCCTCATGGCGACGCCCAGCACTTCTTGCAGCTCCCCATGTATCGTCAATTTGTCTAAAAGCCACTTGCTCTACCGGTATCAAAAGCGGTGCTTGTAGCGGCGTGCGCTTAAGCTGCCAATACAGATAAGGTTTTTGCCATGTAATTGCTTGTGTAGCAGGTGGTGGCTGACAAGCACTAAGTAACATCACCACTAAAGCGTATCCAATTGCTTTAAACATGAAAACCCCATAGCAAACAACCCTCACAGGAGGGTTACTTGATTAAATCAATGATCAACTTATTTGGTCTTGCGTTTTTGCTGTTGCTGTTGCTGTTGCTGTTGCCCATTGTTTTGCACATCTTGGGCTTGTTGCTGTAACTTTTGCTGATGCTGTTTTTTCTTATGCGCCATGACTCACTCACTCCTTCGATGCTTTGCAAGATCGATTTAATGTAACTGATTTTTAACTTAGGCCAATATCAAGTTTGTGAGCATTTGCGTCAATGTAAATTGCTCAATTTTTATGGCTTTAAAATCAAAGGGCAAAAAAATTAAAATTCACAAAAGCTACTCAATGAAACAGTATGAGCTAGCTTAAAAGCCATCAAGAAAAAAATTCCCAACAAGCAATACTTTCTGAGCATCTTGACGCATAATATAGGCATCGAATTTTTTTGGTGACATGATGGGTAGACTTGCGTAGTCAGCCCATACATGCACCTTTTTTGTAAATTGTTCACATTGAAGAAGTTATTTTATGAAAATCGTCATTCTTAATAATTATGACAATTTCAATCTTATATAGTTCGTTATAGTTCGAAAACTTCTATATCATATTAAATTATA
>NZ_CANQLZ010000124.1 GCF_947624825.1 uncultured Acinetobacter sp. | reverse complement strand
CATTAAATCTAGTTAAATTTTCATATTTCATGGGACTAGTATAAACAATTTTTTACTTTCGCAAGAGGTCTAATATAAGCACAAGGTTCAAAATGCGTATTTAAGGCGCGTGTTGCAGCTTGCTATAAGTTTGCGTAGCATGAATGCAATTTAAAAACGGGGCTAAACATGAAGATTCTGGCACAACAGGCAGTACCCACCCATGTCATTTCAGGCTTTTTAGGTGCAGGAAAAACCACGCTGCTCAAAGCTTTATTGGCACAAAAGCCGGCAGAGGAAACATGGGCTGTGTTAATGAATGAATTTGGCCAAATTGGGATTGATCAGCAACTCCTGCCGCAAGATGAGGGCTATGCGGTTAAAGAGTTATTGGGGGGATGTTTATGTTGTAGCAGTCAATTGCCCATGCATATAGCCTTGTCACGCTTGCTCAATGAACAACAACCCGACCGATTGTTTATTGAACCTACAGGATTAGGCCATCCGGCTGAATTATTAGAACAATTGACTGAACCGCATTGGCAAAGTTATTTGGCTGTGCGTCGTCTTGTGACGGTGGTGGACGGTTCGCGTTTAAGTGATCGAGCATGGACGGAGCAATATTTATATCAAGATCAACTCAAAGCAGCGCATACTGTGGTCGTGTCACACGCTGACGTGATGCAAGACACCGATCAACATGCACTGGCTGCCTTACAACACGAATATCAAGCCTATGGGCAAACGTGGCTGATCAGCGAACATGGACAAGTGACATTAAACGAGATTGATGAGCCGTATATTGCTACGCAGCGTAAAATTCAACCTTTGTTAAAAATTCAGCAGCAACAACTCACGACAGAGCCAGTCAAAATTACCCAATTGCCATATCACTATATAGAGCAAGCACAAGGCTATTGCGTGGCGGGTTGGAAATTTTCCAAGCGGTGGCAGTTTAATTTTTATGATGTGATGGATGTACTGTGTGAGCAGCAAGATTGGTTGCGTATTAAAGCGATTTTGAATACCGAACAAGGTTGGAAAAGTTTTAACTTTAATCCTGAGCAATTTAATTATCAAACTGCAGCGGAAAGTGTAGATAATCGTGTGGAAATTATTTATCAGCAAGATCGTGATTGGCACGACTTTGAAGCTGCCTTATTGGCTTGCCGTGTTGATCAAGAATCCTAAGACAGCCAAAACTGACTGAGCGTGGCAAAAATCATGCAAAAGCAGAAGTTTTACCTTTAAATCGAGTATCCTAGCGGCAATAATTTAGGAGTTTTCAGCAATGGCTTTAAAAGCAACCATCTATAAAGCAGACTTAAATATTGCCAATATGGATGTGCACCAATATGGTGATTATCAACTGACCATGGCGCTACATCCATCAGAAACCATTGAACGTTTAATGGTGCGTATTTTGGCCTATGCACGTTATGCAGATGAAGCTTTAGAGTTTACCAAAGATTTATTTGAAACCGATGAGCCAGCACTGTGGCAAAAAGACTTAACCGGTCAATTGCAAACATGGATTGAAGTGGGCTTGCCGGATGAAGATAAAGTCAAAAAAGCCAGTGCACGTTGCGACAAAGTGGTTGTGGTCACTTATGGTTCGGCTGTAGATGAATGGTATAAACGCAGCAGTAAAATTAAAACTTTGAAAAATGTAGAGGTGTGGCAACTCACAGAAGCCACCACTACATCCATTCAAGCCTTGTGTGAACGTACCATGCAATTACAGCTTAATGTCATGGATGGCGAGTGGACCTTAATTGGTGACAACGCTCAAGCAGTGGTTGAGTGGATCCAACTTAAATAACATCTTGGGCGTTAAGGGCATTGCATCTTAACGCCAAGCTTTGTATATCTAGGTCATGATTAAACCATAAGAAGAACAGCATGACAGATGCAGAGATGTATCGTTTATTACTCGCTTTGCTGATTGGTGCGGTGATTGGTGCCGAACGTGAATATCGCAGTAAATCGGCAGGTTTACGTACCATGATTATGGTGAGTGTCAGTTCGTGCTTATTTACCATGCTCTCGATTAAAATTGGGGTGGATAATCCCGACCGTTTGGCAGCCAACGTTTTAACCGGTTTAGGTTTTTTAGGCGCTGGGGTGATTTTTAAAGATGAAAATCGTATTTCTGGTATTACCACAGCCACCACCATTTGGATGACTGCCGCTTTAGGTATGGCGGTGGGTGCAGGCTATGAAGCTTTAAGTATTTTTAGCGCCGTGATCGTTATGACCGTGTTGGCGATTTTGATTTATGTGCAAGAAAAAATCGAACAACTCAATCAAGCGCGGCATTACCGGATTGTGTGTGCCTATCAACAAGCCACCTTAGATCATTATGAAGAATTGTTTAAAACCCACCATTTAAAAGTGGTGCGTAATACCCAACACAAGACCGAGCGCCATATTACTGGACGTTGGATTTTAATTGGCTTTGCGCAAAACCATCAGCGCTTAACCGAATATTTACTTAATAGACCTCTTGCGAAAGTAAAAAATTGTTTATACTAGTCCCATGAAATATGAAAATTTAACTAGATTTAATGA
>NZ_CANQLZ010000123.1 GCF_947624825.1 uncultured Acinetobacter sp. | reverse complement strand
AATCATTTTGCTTCATTGCGTTGGTATGCTCGCCATTATAGGAGCTTTTTTTAGCTTGGCAAGACATATTTAAGTAACTATTTTACAACTGAGTATTTTTTGTGCAAAAAATTACCTTTCGCACAAAATCAGCTCAGATATACGTAATAAATCGTAATCTAGCTTTAAAAGGTTATTCATTGCTTAGTTTTAACGCTGATAATTTTGATAGGTTGCTTAGGCACATCAGTATATGCGCCATAACGGTGCGTTGGAACCTTGGCAATTTGATCTACAATCTCCATACCTTTCACCACCTGACCAAATACCGCATAGCCTGCATTTCGTTGGCTTTTATTCAAAAACTCATTGTCCACCAAATTAATAAAAAATTGGCTTTTCGCTGAGTTTGGATCATTGGTACGTGCCATCGCTAATGTACCACGTATATTTTTCAAACCATTATTTGATTCATTTGAAATACTTTTAGTCGTTGGCTTTTCTTTCATATCAACAGTCAGGCCACCACCTTGCACCATAAAGCCAGGAATCACACGATGAAAAATAGTGCCCTTATAAAAATTACTCTTCACATAACTTTCAAAGTTTTTTGTGGAGATTGGTGCTTGATCATTAAACAGTTCAATTTCAATCGTTCCTAAACTGGTCTTCATTTCAAGCAGGGTGTTGGCTGCAAAAGTTGTCATGCTGGTCAGCATAAGTGTCGATATCGCTAAGCTCTTTTTTAACATTTATTTACTAATCCTCATCATTACTGGCTTAATTTATGGATTCCAATACTTCACTATAAACAAAATTGTCGTATTCGTGAAAAGGATATTCTTATGAAACAGCGACCCAACCTTCACAGTGTTTACTGTTATCCGCCTTGGCAATGTCACGGTCAAGCTTATATTTTAAATTATTGGGCCAGTCCACAGTTATTAGAACAGTCCAAAGCCTATAATTTACGACCTTCACGTGCAGGTCATATGCTACATGTGATTTTAATTCGTTATACGCAAACACCTATTGGGGCCTATGACGCGCTCTTTATTGTTGATCATCCCGTTAGAAAAAAACAACGCTACTCAACGATTGCTAAGATCTTTGTCTCAAACGAAGCCTCTATGTTACACGGGCAAAATTTATGGGGCTTACCTAAACAATTAGCTAAATTTACTTGGACAGAAACCAATACAGCCACCTATTGCCAAGTAGAGGTGAACGGAAAAAATATGACGATTCAATTAAATCGTCATAAAAATAGTCCAGAGTTTTATATTAATAGTCATCAATTGCCACATCATATTTTAAATGTGCAACAACATTGGCAATCTCAGGACTATACCTTTACCCCACAATTTCGAGGTAAGCTACATAAATTAAAATCAGTACAGTGGCATGACAGCGAGGAAGTATTTCCAGATTTTAACCAAGCACGTTATATCAATAGCTTTTATATGTCGGAAGTACAGCTTTTGCTACCTGAAGCCAAAATTGAAGTTAAAACTCCTGTTTCACGTGAAACAACTTAATCTAGGTTAAAAATTCCCGGCTTTATAAACCAAGCTATTTGACATAAAAAATAGTTTCTTATCTAAGTTGTGAAGCATTTATATGTTGTTGCTTCATGTGTTAATAATTGGTAGCAGTATTTGAAAAACATGACTGTGGCCACTATGAGAAAGGCTCAAGCTTTTTATAAAAATAAAATTTAATGAGTCAGGCTTTAAATCATCCTAAATTTAAATTCCAAATGCGTGACTTCTCATAAAAAATCTAAAGTAGAGCATTGGTTATTAAAATCATGTTGCCAAAATCTTCATAATTTCTACATGATCAAGCATATTGAGCACCATATCCTTATATAAATGATGCAATTGCTAACAGAGTCAATGAAAAAAATGCCTTATGCTTAATACTCATTAATTTGTAATATAAGGATGAACCACATGGCTAGAAAACTTTTGCTTGTGTCACTTGCCACAACCTTTTTAGCTGTAGGCTGTGTGGCACTCCCTGATGATGGCTACTACGATGGACGTTATGATCGTGGTTACGATCGAAACTATGACCGCAGTTACGATACTCAACAGCGCCAACGTTTAGAGCTTGAGCGTCGCCGTTTGGCTGAACAAAATCGTAACCGTCAGCTACAACTTGACCGAGAAAAAACCCAGTTGGAGCGTCAACGCCTACAACAACGTGAGCGTCAGCAGTTAGAACAGAAACGTCGTGAACAGCAGTTACAACAGCGACAACGCCAAGATCTAGATCGTAAGCGTCGTGAGCAAGTTGAACAGCAAAAACGTCAGCGTGAACAACAAGCCCTGCAAAAGCGTCAGGCAGAGCAAAAACGTCAAAAGGATCTACAACAACGCCAACGTAATCAGGATCATCGCCGTAGCAACGAAGATAAAGTGCAAAAAGCACGCGAGTATTTTGAGCAGCAACGTCACCGCTAAGTTAAATTTAAGTAAAAAAAAAGGCTTATCCAATGATTGGATAAGCCTTAAAAACACATCTGAAAATATCGAAAAAGAAACTACAGCCCTAGAATCTGAATAAATAATATCCAAATTAAACACTTATTAG
>NZ_CANQLZ010000122.1 GCF_947624825.1 uncultured Acinetobacter sp. | reverse complement strand
GGTAAGTTTCTAGTTAGTGGTTGGCTTGTTGAAAATTGAACCATTGATTATATAGAAGATAGCGAGTAACGAACAGCTGCCTAGGTTAGTTGGGACAAAGCGCCTTTAGTTCGGCTTCAACCATCGACTCAGTTATTTGTTTTGCAACTGCTTCTATCACCTTGATACAAACTGAATTTCCAAACTGTTTATATATTTGACCTTGAGACACAGCATTTACAATAAAATCTTCTGGAAACCCTTGTAAACGAGCACATTCTCTCGGTGTTAGTTTTCTAGGGTTTTTTCCTAGGTTGGATTGATCAATTAAAATCTCTGATCCATCTTTATAATATCGAGCGCTTATAGTATTTGTATACTCACTATCTTCATTGAAAAGAGAATATCCAAAGCCATTACCTTTGTTTTTATGTTGTTCTTTACGTTTTTTATGTCCAGCCCAAAGCTTATCTGAGATTGTAAATTTATCCATTTCTTCAGGTATTTTAGATAAATCCTCTAGTATATCTCCAAGTCTAGTCGGTGTTTTAGGTGCAACTGGCCATTGAAAAACCTCATCAAAGTTTGTGTTTTTATCATAATAGTCACGATCAAAACCAACGATAAAAATTCGTTCTCTATTTTGTGGTGCACCAAAATCTGCAGCCCTTAAAACCTTAAAGTCTACCCAGTAATTTAGTTTTTGTTCTAAAGCATGACGTGCTTCTTCGCTCATAGGAATATCTAAGGGTATATCTTGTTGATGTTTGCCACGTAAAATTGAAAGAATTGTTTCTAGTGTTCTGCCTTTATCATGCCCTCGTAATTGCTTAACATTCTCTAACATAAATGCTTTTGGTCTTTTTTCAGCAATAATACGCTGGATCTCAAAAAACATAGTTCCACGAGTATCGTTAAACCCTTGTTTTAGTCCTGCTTGAGAAAAGGCTTGGCATGGAAACCCACCAAGTAAAATGTCATGTTCTGGAATATTGTCTGCCGATATTAGTGTTATATCTCCATTGGGTATTTCACCAAAGTTAGCTGCATAAGTTTTTTGTGCAAATTTATCCCATTCAGAAGTAAAGACACATTTTCCACCTAGGTTTTGGAAAGGAATACGAATACCTCCTATTCCTGCAAATAGATCAATAAATGTAAACTTAGATGATGTAGCTTTATCTTGTGCATAAGGGGCATTTTTACGCTGTTCATTTAGCGTGCTTTCTAAGTTTCTAATATCTTCTAATTTTTTCTTGGTAGGAATATGTTCGCCCGTTTCCCATCCTCTTACTGTGCGCTCACCCGTAGAGTTCATTCCTAGCAAGTTAGCAAACTCTGTTCTACCTAAGCCAAGTTTTTCTCGTGCTTCTTGGATATATTCAGAAGTGTTTTTAAAGCCAATTTCTAATTGCATAGCCTATACCTTTGTTTATCCGGTTTTAGTCCCGGTAAAATTATCACTGTATAGGAAAACAGTCAATAAAAAAATTAGTTAATACTTTGCATTTTTCTTCATATTTCTATATTTTCTTTATATTTTTGAAAACCACTAGGATTATTATATTAAAATGGAAAAAAACAAAAAAATTATTATCGATATTTTTAATGCCAATGTTAAAGGTAAAAAATATAAATCTACTGGCTATCATAAACGCCATGATGGTGCCGAAGGTCATTGGTTAGAGAAGCAAATGGGTATTAAGCCTAATGCTAATAATGAAGCTGATCTGCTTGGTTATGAAATGAAAAAATATACCACAAGCAAAACAACGTTTGGTGATTGGTCTCCAGATGTCGCTCTATGGAAAAATAAAAAGCCTTATGAAAATATTGATGTATTAGATAGGGATAATGAGTTTCTTAAGTATTTTGGCAAGCCAAACGAAAGTAAAGGAGGACGTTTTTCTTGGTCTGGAGAACCAGTTCCTACTATTAGAGGGTATAATTCTTTTGGTCAGATATTATGCGTTGATAATGATGATAATATTGTAGCTTATTACTCCTACTCAAAGGATAGCCGATTTAATAAAGATAAAATTATTCCAATAGAGTTACAGCAGGATAAATTAGTTTTGGCAAAGTGGCTTAAAGAACCATTAAAATAAAAATTAGAAAAGAAATTTAATGAAGGTGGTTGGTTCAAATGCTTCAAAGATGATTCTGGTGCTTATACTTCAATAGGTTTTGGAAATCCTATTAACTACGATAGTTGGATTGATCTTGTTAGGCAAGGGATTGTTTTTTTTGATAGTGGAATGTATGCAACTAATAAACGGCCATATTCACAATGGAGAGCAGTTAACAATTACTGGGACTCATTGATAACTGATATTTATTAAATAGCTATAGTGGAGCTTCAATTAGGACAAAGCGCCTTTAGTTCGGCGCTAATATCATCATTAACCCTAATCCGGCTTACAGCAGAAACGGTAATGCCTTTGGGTTCAATTCTGCTAAAACCCGTGCAGGGTAAAAGTGTGCCACCTAGGCTTTGATCAGATATAGGGTTGATTGCTATAGCAGGATTGTTAAAAATAATAGGGTAGCCATTACCTGCTGAAGAATGCGTTGGTGACCCCGATGCACACCATCAAAATTACCGATGGTTGCCACGCAGCCTAGGTGT
>NZ_CANQLZ010000121.1 GCF_947624825.1 uncultured Acinetobacter sp. | reverse complement strand
TTTCTACGTTTTAAACGTGGGGTTTCTACGTTTTAAACGTGGGGTTTCTACGTTTTAAACGTGGGGTTTCTACGTTTATAGAGGCTAAAACACAGACGTAGCAAGGCTTTGAGGGGGCTGATAATTCTTATAATTCTTATAATTCTTATAATAAGAGTTTTTTTGAAAAAATTAGCTTTTAATGTTGTTTGACATGAAAAGAACTAAGAAATAGTTTTCTTTGATTGTTAACTATTGCTTAGAAAAAGTGTGGAACATTGCTCAAATATTAAGCGTGGAACGGTCTCATTCACGTAAAAAGCCCAATCTGCTTGGATTGGGCTTTTGTAATTTGGTTAAGCTATTGAATTTTATAGGATAATAAAACCGATTTCGTATAAGCTGTATTATGTTAATTTTAGGAAATCTTAAACTTAAATCACTTCAAAAAACTCGTGTTGAATTCCTAGTTTTCCATCTTTGTATTCAACCATATAAATTCTTTTATCTTTAAAATCACCACAATAAGTAACTGATATTAAGTAAAGCTGTTGAAAATCATCTCCTTTTTCAAAAAAATTTATGTCAGAAACTTTGTCCCAGTCAAAAGATGTACTATTTCCACAAGAGCACGGCTCATAATAGGATTCATGATTATGCCAATATTTTTCAAAAATTTTTCTTTTGAAATTAATACAAGATTTCTTATCTGCTGTATCAAATTTATCGCCTAAATGTAATTTTTCGATCTCATGCATATCGGAATAGTATGCTTTCAAGAAATCAGTAAGAATTTTTTCTTTATCTTGTTGTATTACCTCAGCATTACTAATGCTATCAAACATTTTTGTAAAACTTAGTAGAAGCTCAATATCTTCACGCATTTAAAATTCACATTAAAATTAAAAAAATAAGAGTATCTCTATTCTAATTTTTATGCCATTTAACATAATGGTTGTTATGCGAAATTGCAACTATATTCAGTTGCAATTTTTGCTTTGAAGCAACTATACTTGGTTGCAATAGCAGTAGGGCTAAAGTATGGGTAAAACGGAAAAATTATTGGAAAAACTCGGAAATTCAAAAAATACATTTCCCTATAAGGATTTAGTCGTTTTACTGAACCAACTCGGCTATGAAAAATTTGAAATGGCAGGCTCTAGGGTTCGTTTTTTTAATCAAAAAACTGAACACATGATTTTATTGCATAGACCTCACCCTGAAAATGAAATTAAAGGCGGGGCATTGAAAGCAGTAAAACAGGCACTCAAGCAGGAGGGATTTTTATGAGCTATCTAAAATACAAAGGTTATCTTGGTACGATTGAACCTGATCTTGAAACAGGTGAGTTATTTGGAAAACTCGCTTTTATTCGTGACCTCATCACCTATGAAGCAGAAACCTTAAAAGCCCTTGAACAAGCGTTTCAAGAGTCTGTAGATGGTTATTTAGAATCTTGTACTGAATTAGGTAAAAAACCTGATCAACCGTTCAAAGGGACTTTTAACGTCCGTATAAGCCCTGATTTACACCGTAAAGCTGTTTTAGCATCCAGTAACTCTCTCAATGCTTTTGTGAGTGATGCAATTCAAGAAAAATTGATGCGCTTAGGGGTTTAACTTAGAGCCGCTCGATGCTTTGAAATATGGCTTTAGCCATGTTTCAAAGTCGAGCCACTTTGCGACTGAATATAGAAAATTAGTAGAGAAAAGAGCCGAGCAAAGGACTTGGCTGTATTACTTAGGGTCAATGACACAGTAATCGCCGTTTTTTCCGTAGTTACACTGCTTTTTCATCACTCGAACACAGGTTTTCCCATCACAGGTTGAAAGGTCTAAGTTGTATCGCTCTAGTTTGGCAACTTCGGCTCGACGTTGTTGGATTTCATCTAGACTCGGCACAAATAAAAATAGAGCGGTCATTAACACCAAGACGAGACTGACGAATGCAGCAGCATATAGCCCAATGAATTGATAGCTAATTCGATGCGTGGCTTTGTCTAATTCTTGAATACGTACCTTAAGTGCGTTTGTAGCGTCTCTATTGAGCTTATTGAGCGTTTTTTCCTGCTGTTCAAGCATATCTTCGGCAACTTGGCTGTAAAACGTCTCTAAACGCTTCTGATCGTCTGCTATGGCTTCTCTGTATTCTTTCATGGATGCCAAAAGGATATAGAGTTGATCGTCTAGGTCATCGTGTTGGCTCATTTCTCTAGTCCTCTTGATTTGGTCTTGTTTTCTTGTTGTTTAGCTAAACGTGCTTGCTTCTCTTGGTCTTGCTGCAATTTAAGCTGTCTGTCCTGAGCTAACTTTTTGGCTTCTTGGTCTTTCTTCCACTGCTCAAAACGATCTTCAACACGATTTAAACCGCTTGCTAATGCCTGTTCTCTAGGTTGAATACTTGGATTAAGTCGCTTTTCATTTTGGCGTTTGATTTCATCGTTAAAACGGCTGATTTCGGTCACTATCCCTTGTCGCCTTAATTGCGTGACTTTGCTACCCTCATGAATGGTCGGCTGTAAGTCCTTGCCTTGATCAACATAACTGCGGTGGTCAATCCTGTCTTGATAGCCTGCCTGTTCCAGTGCTTTATTGGCTAAGTCTGCCCAAGCTGCTCGAATCTCTTTGATTTCTTCTTGGCTTGTCGTCATGCCCAATGCTTTGCGTT
>NZ_CANQLZ010000120.1 GCF_947624825.1 uncultured Acinetobacter sp. | reverse complement strand
ATAAATGTCCTATTTGATTGCCTGTATTATTGAGTTTTCAAGGTGCGATCCCCATTTTTGCTGTGGGAAGTTTTAGTGAATTACTTAAATGTGAGGAGAATCAAACCGTAACGCCATATTCAAGTCATCCAAATAATTATTGGGATAAGAATGCAAGTAAATTTTTATCGTTATGGCGAGCAAAACAAGATTTTAATGCCACATTATATTTGGTGAATTATGCTGAAAATAATACAAAGTATGCTGATCAAGTACTGGTGATAGAAGTTGAAGACATGGATGAAAAGGGGATTACAAAAGAAATTAAAACCAAACACACAATGGAGACATTTTCTAAATGGTTTGTTGAATTGAATAATCGATGTTTAAGGCCAAAAGAAGAACTTATTAAAGAAATATATGAAAAGAAATCAGTTGACGAATTAGGAAAAATAAAATTAAAAAAAGGGAGACATGCCAATGAATGCATAGAATATATATATAAGATAGATTTGGAATATTTAGAGTGGCATAGTAAAACAAAGTATGAATATTCAAAAGCGACATTGTGTTATTTGAACAAAATTAAGGAATTATTAGGAGATGAGAAATAATATGCAAAAAGGAGAATGACCGTGGAAAAGATGAAGATGGAATCAGAAAACCTGACAAAAAAAACATTGAAAAAATAAAAAGAATTTTCCCGAATTGTATTACTGAGTCTATTGATTCAAAAGGGTCCCTAAAAGAGGGAATCAATTTTGAAATGTTGAAACAAATGCTTTCAGAAGAAGTTATTGATAATGAGGAAGCTTATGAATTTTCATGGGTAGGGAAAAAAGCTTCAATTATAGAGGCTAATAAGCCAATTAAGAAAACTTTGAGACCATTTCCAAATGAAAGTGTAAACTGGAAAACAACGGAGAACCTATATATAGAGGGCGATAATCTTGAAGTGTTGAAGCTTCTTCAGGAAAGTTATTTAGGCACAGTAAAGCTTATTTATATTGATCCTCCATATAATACAGGAAATGATTTTGTTTACATAGATGACTTTAAGATGTCTGTTGAAAACTGGAATGCTGAGAATAGATATGTGGATTCTGAAGGCAATAGGATGTACAGAAACACAGATTCTAATGGAAGATTTCATTCAGACTGGTGCTCAATGATTTATTCTCGTTTAATTTTATCCAGGAACCTTTTATCGGATGATGGTCTTATATTTATATCAATAGGTGATGAGGAAGTCGACAATCTGAAAAAAATGTGTGATGAGGTTTTTGGCGCTGATAATTTCAGAAACCAAATTGTTATTAGGCGCGGCGCAAAATCTGTTCAGGCGCAGTTTGATACATGGGACAAGTTGGGGAAGGATTTTGAATACATTCTACTGTATAGTAAGATTTCAACATATAGATTCCCACGGCAAGAAAAAACATTAGATGAGGTTAGAGGCGGGACGTGGAATAATCATTGGAGAGGTACCGATAGACCAACAATGAGGTATCCTTTGCTGGGGATAACACCTGAATCCGGCCAATGGCGTTGGAGTAAGGAAAGAAGTGATATCGCGGTCAGCAACTATCAGAAAATGATTATAGAGGTAGGTAATGTTAACCCCAGCCAGGAGCAAATAGATCGATGGTACGAAAAGCAGCCTAAAGGAACAGACCTGCTTCGTTTATCTGCGAATGGGAAACCTGAGCATTATATTCCGCCAACTAACACAACATTATTAAATAGTTCATGGATGGATCTCTTAGTGGGTTCGTCATCAGAAATCAATGCGCTGTTTGATACAAAGGTTTTTGATACAGCAAAGTTATCAACAACTATTAGAAGAATGCTTAATTTTACTTCGGATGAAGCTATAGTGCTTGATTTCTTTTCCGGATCAGGAACTACGGCTCAAGCTGTTATGCAAGCAAATGCAGAGGATAGCGGACATCGTAAATTTATAATGATTCAGATTCCTGAGAAGTGTGATGAAAGGAGTGAGGCATTTAAAGCAGGATATAGAACTATTTGTGATATTGGGAAGGAACGTATCCGACGTGCAGCAAAGAAAATTGCTGCGGAGTACCCTGATGCTGATTTCGATGGCGGGTTCCGTGTTTTTAAATTAGATGAGAGCAATATGAATGACGTATATTATGCCGCAGGGGACTATACTCAGGATATGCTGGCCATGATGGAAAACAATATCAAGCCGGACCGTACTTCATTAGATTTGCTTTTTGGCTGTCTGCTAGAGTGGGGACTTCCTTTGTCCTTGCTTTACACCTCAGAGCAAATAGAGGGATGCATGGTTCATAACTATAATGACGGCGATTTAATCGCGTGTTTTGATGAAAACATTCCGGATTCCGTGATTAGAGAGATTGCCAAGCGACAGCCTTTACGGGCGGTTTTTCGAGACAGTAGTTTTAATGGCAGTCCTGCAAAAATCAATGTCGGCGAAATATTCAAAATGTTGGCGCCGGATACAAGACTCAAGGTAATCTAGAAAGCAACGATGGACAAAAACGAATTGACATTTTCAATGAATCAGGAATTCTTCCAGAGTATATCTGATATTTAGGAAAAAGCCCGTAGAAATGTCAAAACTGCCGTTAATCTTTCTATGGTCTATGCGTTTTTGGGGATTGGGAGAACCGTATTATCAATCATTTACGCAAAGTGAAATTCAATTCTAACCGTTTTTGCTTGGGGGATTTGATACCATTTGATTTTTCCTGATACCTATTAT
>NZ_CANQLZ010000119.1 GCF_947624825.1 uncultured Acinetobacter sp. | reverse complement strand
CCCTATTCATATAACCTGCATAGGTTACCCCTATACCACGGGGCTTAAAGCCATGGATTATGCTTTTGCAAGCAGTTTAATACCAAACATTGAATACCAGCAACAGCATTGGACAGAAAAATTTATTATTACTCCCGAAAAGCCAAAAAATGTACGGCCAGTTAGAAGTGCCAGCATAAGTGAGCCGCCTGCAAAGCTTGCCGCTACTCGCAATGGCCTGTTTACTTACGCCAGCTTAAACCGCTTTAGTAAAATAAATACTGGTGCACTGAATGCTTGGGTCAGCATTTTAAATAGCACGACTAATACTAAACTTTTATTGGGCAACGTAGAAACAGAACAAGAGCAAGAAATCATTAGCTTTTTTACTAAGCAAGGCATAGCAGCAGAGCGTTTAATCTTAAAGCCTAGAATGAATACTCAAGATTACATGCAGCTTTTTAACCAGATAGATTTAATTTTAGACACTTGGCCCTATGGCGGCGGTACTACCACTAATAATGCATTATCAATGGGTGTGCCGGTGCTTTCTATTATGGGCGATCACCCAGTGGAAGCTTTGCTTAACACCATTAACCGTGCTTTAAATTTAGAGCAGTTTTTAGTAAAAGATGTAACCGACTACATTCAGCAAGCCATTGCTTGGTCGACTAACCTTGAAGAATTACAAGCTTGCCGTACTGAAATTTTAAGCCGCCCTGAAGAAACCGCTAAAATTTTAGAAGAAAACCCAGCAGAAAGAACCCTGAGCCTAGCCTTGCGTATGGCTTGGCAGCGTTGGTGTGCTGGGCTTCCTGCCGCTTCTTTTCGGTTGCCTGAAAAAAATTAATTATTTTCCTAAAGTTTCTTTAAGATAGGTCGAAATAGTAAACAAGAGCAGGCCTTACCGAATTGTTGTTGGTGAAGCCTAATTTAAATCAAAGGAGAAACACCATGGCTTTAGTCATTAATAGCAACATCGCTTCAATGCAAGCACAAAAGAACTTGTCTAACACCCAGCAGCAGCAGTCGGTTACTTTCCAGCGTTTGTCGACGGGTTTACGTATTAACTCGGCAAAAGATGATGCGGGTGGTTTGTTTCTAGCTGAAGCACAAACAAAAGACATCCGTGGTTTGAACATGGCAACCCGTAATGCGGGCGACGGCATTTCAATGGCACAAACGGCTGAAGGTGCTTTAGACCAAATTGGTAAAAACCTACAGCGTGTTAACGAACTAGCCATTCAGTCGGCGAACGGTTCTTACAACGATGCAGCCCGTGGCAGTTTGCAAAAAGAAGTTGACGAACTAACCCAAGAAATTAACCGCATTGTTGAAACTACGGAGTTTAACGGTCAGAAATTGCTAAGCAAAGATGCAACGCAAACTGATTTACAAATTGGTTTCAAAAACGATGCCGGTTCTATCATTAAAACTGGCCTTGAAGGTGGTTTAGTTGCTCAGGGTTCTGCTGCTAAGTTCACTTTTGAAGGTGCAAGCCAAACTTACTTCAACAAAGACCAAGCCAATGCAGCGGGTCAGCTAGAACTTTCTAAAAACTTCTTGAAAGACAGTAAAAACCCAGCAACTTTAATTGCTGCTCCTGCGTATACTGCGAAAACTCTCACACAGTTAGCAAGCGGTTCAGATACTTCAAAAGAAATTGCAGAAGGCATGAAGCAGCTAGGCAATGGTGAATCATTCACCGTTGATGGCATGACGTTTAGCCGCCAACAGCAAGGCCACGGCGACACGGCTGGCCAGCAGTTAAAAATTGAATTCAATGGCAATGAAACCACCGTTAGTGGTGCATGGACTGCTGGTGGTGTATACACTCCAGGTGCAACGATTTCAGCTGACAATATGACTGACTTGTTTGGTACTAATGCTGTTAGTTCAGCTAACTACCCGTTGGCCAATGATTACTTTGGTACAGGGTCAGCAAATGTAACAGGCAATGCAACTACGTTCTCAGTTGCTGATTTAAAAGCGTTTGATGAAGGTTTACTTTCTGCTTTAAAAGACGGTGAAAGTGCAGAACTAGACGGTGTAACTTTTACACGTAACAAAGAAGCTTTAGACATGAACTCGGTCAATGGCAGTTCAGTTGTTAGCATCGCTGGTGTATTTAAAGCAAATGGTGAGACAGGCTTTTCAAGCGCTGGTTCGCAAAATTTTGCTGCGGCTGGAGACATTAATACACTTTTTAACAGTTCAGCCAAAGAAGTCGGCACTATGGCAGACTTGCTAACGGGTGACTTATCGGCCACTAAAGTAATCGACATTAGCAGCCAAGCTAGCGCCAGAGAAGCCATTGATTTCACACGTGATTCAATCGACTTAATCTCTGAACTGCGTGCGACCTTTGGTGCGGTTCAAAACCGTTTTGAAGCCGTGATTGCTGGTAACGATACTTACACTGAAAACTTGTCTGCAGCACGTAGCCGTGTTCAAGATGCCGACTTTGCATCTGAAACGGCTAACCTTGCTAAGCAGCAAGTGCTACAGCAAGCCGGTGTTTCTATCCTAGGTCAGGCTAACGCCACAGGCCAATCGGTACTAGGTTTGCTATAAGCTTTAAGCTAACGAGTAAAGCAAGACCCAAACCCTCAGCCTTCTGGCTGGGGGTTTTTTGTTTGTTTTTTTACTTGTAAGAAAAAACTTGGCTTTTTATGCTAAAGTTTCACTAAGTTAGGTCGAACTAATGAGTAGCAGGTTAAATTCTAGTGCAATAAAGGGTTTAGCCTAATTTAAACCAAAGGAGAAACACCATGGCTTTAGTCATTAATAGCAACATCGCTTCCTTGCAAGCACAAAAGAACTTGTCTAACACCCAGCAGCAGCAGTCGGTTACTTTCCAGCGTTTGTCGACGGGTTTACGT
>NZ_CANQLZ010000118.1 GCF_947624825.1 uncultured Acinetobacter sp. | reverse complement strand
TCCATACCACGAATACGATCAATCTTATCAAAATCGATTTCAGGGAACATGATCTGTTCCTTAAGACCCATCGAGTAGTTACCACGACCGTCAAATGATTTCGCTGAGAAACCACGGAAGTCACGGATACGAGGGATCGCGATAGAGATCAAACGGTCTAAGAATTCGTACATGCGTTCGCCGCGTAAAGTAACTTTACAACCGATCGGCCAACCATCACGGATTTTGAAACCAGCGATTGATTTACGCGCTAATGTAAGCACTGGCTTTTGACCAGCAATTGCTTGCATATCCGCTAAAGCACCATCAAGGAGTTTTTTGTCAGCAGCAGCTGCGCCAACACCCATGTTGATCGTGATTTTAGTAATGCGTGGAATTTCCATCACATTTTTAACACCTAAAGTCTCAAGTAATTGAGCTTTAAGTTCTTCGTTGTAACGTGTTTTAAGTCTGGCCATAGCCTAATTCAACCTATTACTTCGCTACCGCCACTGATTCACCAGTAGATTTGAATACGCGAGTTTTCACGCCTTCTACTACTTGGTAACCAACACGGTCAGCCTTTTGGGTTGCAGCATTAAAAATTGCCACGTTTGAGATATGAAGCGAAGCTTCTTGTGTAACTACAGCGCCTTCAGCACCTGTTGCACGATTCGGCTTTTGATGCTTCTTAACCAGGTTCAAGCCTTCAACAAGAACGCGATCGTTTGAAACAGACAATACAGTTCCCTGTTTGCCTTTTTCTTTACCTGCGATCACAATTACTTGATCGCCTTTTTTAATCTTAGCCATGAGTGCCTCTTATAGAACTTCAGGAGCCAATGAAATAATTTTCATGAACTGTTCAGTACGAAGTTCACGAGTCACTGGTCCGAAAATACGAGTCGCAATCGGCGCTTTGTTGTTGTTCAAAATAACAGCTGCGTTATCGTCGAAACGAATCACAGAACCGTCTGCACGACGGATACCGAATTTTGTACGTACAACTACAGCATTCATCACGTCACCTTTTTTAACACGTGCGCGTGGAATTGCTTCTTTTACAGTAACTTTAATGATGTCGCCAACAGAAGCATAACGACGATGTGAACCACCAAGTACTTTGATACATTGTACGCGGCGAGCACCACTGTTGTCTGCTACGTCGAGCATACTTTCGGTTTGAATCATTGCCCTACTCCAAAACCGAGCAACATCGGTCAGAATTTCGAAAGGCTCAAAGAGTACTCGAAATTGACCGATGATGCAACAAGAACGTTAATTACTCAGCTGCTGCTTCAATAACTTCAACTAAA
Source organism: uncultured Acinetobacter sp. (assembly GCF_947624825.1). Taxonomy (GTDB): domain Bacteria; phylum Pseudomonadota; class Gammaproteobacteria; order Pseudomonadales; family Moraxellaceae; genus Acinetobacter. Next base: position 1,591 of record NZ_CANQLZ010000118.1, on the reverse strand, counting down.
GTCCATGACTTAGTTTTAGACATTGGGCGGCATTCTTTAATGGTTACAACGTCGCCAGTTTTAGCTGTGTTGTTCTCATCATGAGCGTGTAATTTTGTTGAACGGCGGATTAATTTGCCGTACAACGGGTGTTGAACGCGGCGTTCAATAAGAACAACGATAGATTTTTCCATCTTGTCGCTTACTACTTTGCCTGTTAACGTGCGAACTGTTTGCTCACTCATTGTCCGTTCCCCTGTTTTTCGGTAAGGAGGGTCTTAATACGAGCAATAGTTTTACGAGTTAACGCAACTTCGTGCGATTTACCCAATTGACCAGTTGCTTTCGCCATACGAAGACGGAATTGGTTAAGCTGTTGCTCATCAAGCAAAGCTGTCAACTCTTCTACCGACTTTTCACGTAGATCTTTAGTTTTCATTACATTACCGTCCGAGTCACGATAGTGGTTTTAAACGGAAGTTTAGCAGCAGCAAGCTTGAAAGCTTCTGTAGCTAATTCTTCGTTTACACCATCAATTTCGTACAAGACTTTACCTGGTTTGATTTCACAAACCCAGTATTCCACAGAACCTTTACCTTTACCCATACGAACTTCTAATGGTTTATTAGTAATTGGTTTGTCTGGGAAAACACGGATAAAGATCTTACCACCACGTTTAATACGACGGCTGATTGTACGACGAGCAGCTTCAATTTGACGCGCAGTCATACGACCACGTTCAAGTGATTTAAGCGCAATAGTACCAAATGATACTGAGCTACCGCGGTGAGCAAGACCAGTGTTACGGCCTTTTTGCACCTTACGGAATTTCATACGTTTAGGTTGCAACATGGATTATTCTCCTTTTTCAGCAGAACGATCATTGCGGCGACCACGACGCTCTTGACCTTCACCACGACCGCGACCGCGTTTAGCTGGACGTTCTTCAGCAGGAGCAGGGTTCATGACTTGTTTCATGCCACCTAGGATCTCACCGCGGAATACCCAAACTTTAACACCAATCGTACCGTAAGTAGTCTCAGCACGTACTGAAGAGTAGTCGATGTCCGCACGAAGCGTATGCAAAGGCACACGACCTTCACGATACCATTCTGTACGAGCGATCTCAGCACCACCTAAACGGCCTGAAACTTCAACTTTGATACCTTTAGCACCAGCACGCATAGAGTTTTGAACCGCACGCTTCATAGCACGACGGAACATCACACGTTTTTCTAATTGTGAAGCAATACCTTCAGCAACTAGACGCGCGTCTAAGTCAGGACGATCGATTTCGTTGATGCTTACTTGCGCAGGAACACCCATAATGGCTGTTAATTCGCGTTGTAATTTCTCAATGTCTTCGCCTTTTTTACCGATTACGATACCAGGACGAGCAGTGCTAATAGTAATTTTAGCAGCGCCAGTAGGACGTTCGATAAGAATATTGCTGATCATTGCATTCTTAAGTTTTTTGTTCAAAAACTCACGAACTTGCAAATCTTTAAGCAAGTATTCAGCGTATTGTTTCGGACTCGCATACCAGTTAGCGTTATGACGTTTCACAACACCTAGGCGGATACCGATTGGATGAACCTTCTGACCCATATCA
>NZ_CANQLZ010000117.1 GCF_947624825.1 uncultured Acinetobacter sp. | reverse complement strand
ACTATGATAAGATTAACCCGTTAGGTCAGGTGGCCTAACTTAAATAAAAAAGTCTCCGACAAACCCGGTACGGTTCAGTCCTTAGAATCTACCTAACTTGGAGTCCAACTTTTTGGGGTCAGATCATCCTGCCAGGGTTTTTTATATTTGATTCGCTTGGTATAACTCCTGTCGTACCCTGCAGATCCTGTGCGATTTTCTTATTCTTGTTATTTGGAGCATCCAGCTCTCGATGTACCTATCATAGGGAAATTCCAGTATTCCGGATAGCAGCAAAGGGCCGAGATTGATGTGAGCATATACGTACAAGACCGACTAAAAACCGTCCTCTTTTTATCCGCAGAAATTGGGGGATAATTTCATATACTGAAATCTTGAGAACCGGACAAAAAAGCCAAAATTGAGCATTTTTTGGTCGATTTTATTGGCTAAAAGTTACAGATTTGCTTAAAAAACACACGATTTGTTAAAACGTGTGTTTTTTGATCTTTTTGGTTTGGGATTTATTTGTTTAAATATTTGATAAATAATATTTTAAAAAATGTTATTCCCAAGTAGAAATGTCCTATACCGACATTTCTACTAATTCATGCACAGGATTCAGATAGTGCTGCTAAATTCATGCTTGAACAATGAGGCCAAGCATAATTGACCTCATTAATATAGGCTTCTATTCTGGTTGGATCCAGTACATCTCCAGATGGCGCAGTCAGGTTAGATTATATTCGGCTTGCTTTGGGGTTGGAACGGATTGTGAATTGTGGATTTTATGTTTATCTGGGAGCAGTTGGGCTAAGTGCATTTCAATATGTTGCTGTAAGCACCGCTGATGCTGCTCGTTCAATTCAGATTGAGCCAACTGGATTTCCAGATGTTCCAATGCTTCATCATAACTGACAGCATTCTGCTCAATAGCGTAGCAGTAACCGAATACCGCACCTTGGCTTAAGTGCTGGTAGGGTAAACCTTCATGCTGGATATTACATGCGATTGATCCAAATACCCGTTCAGAGGCCGCTAGTTTCCTTAATGGGTCACGTGCGACACGTTCACACGGATCTTTGTAGGCATTGACACAAGAATTCATAAAGCTTTTTGCCAGATCATTAAGATCATTTTTGCGATGTGGGAGGGTAAAGGTAAGCCCTGCCTTCACTTCTTCCAGAAGCCCCTCCATAAACTGTCGCACTTTTGGGTCTGTCATAGCTAAACCAATCGTTTCGTAGCCTAGGCGTGTTGCATACCAGGTAGTCATGGCATGAACACCATTCCATAACCTGTTTTTTATCAACTGAATTTCCCGAATATCATCCACCAACACCATCTGACGCATTTTGCCTAGCAAGGGACTGTTATTTTCTACGTAAATCGGCATGTCCACTTCTGCATGGAAGAGAATCAAGTCCATGGTCTGCAAAATATGGCTGGGTTTAAAGTTACTGCACATCTCTTCGACATACATGGAAGCTAACCTTTCCTGTTCAGGATTCAAACGGGTAGCATCTTCAATATCAGCATGATCAAGGTCGTGATCGAGTTGGTATTGCTTAAAAATGTTGTACTTAATACGCAACTGACGGTAAAGATTTTGGTCGGTCAATTTGGAAACCATCCGGTTAACGACCGTATCACAGAAATAATGCTGCTCTAAAATTTTCTCAGCAATGTCCGGAGCTGTAATTTCAACCAAAGCGCTATGCACATGTTCAAGCAATAAGTGTTTGGCACCGATTTTATTTAAGATAATGAGAATGGTTAAAGGGTTCGTCAAGTGCTCATCATTGGCAATGTAACGAGCATACAAACCTTGGGCAATTGTTTTGGCCTCGCTTGCAAGCGCATGTTCAGGTAAACACACTGCTATCATGCTTGAGGCAATATACATCTCCTGCATCTGTTCAATATTACCGGCATCAATAATGCTCATGTTTTCAATACGTTCATCATAGGAAAACTGTCCATAACGAATACAATAACTGCCAAAAGCATTCACTGCTGATCGATATAAGGGATTATGGGTTGATGCATAGATCTGCTTTGGACGTGTATAACCATCCCAATGTGACATGATCTGTGCCATGAAACCACCGCCAATTGCACCAAATCCATGAATGCCAACGGTCAATTGATTCAGACTTTGTGGAAAAGACTCTTGAAGTGTTGGCATTTCCAAGTTTAGTGTATGTTGATCCAATTGATGCAGGCAGTCATACATACTTTCAAAAAAGTAATCTGTTTTGGCCAGCATGTTGGAATTAGGTTCCTTGATGTCTTGCAGCAAGATGGTGACTCCGCCAGCATCATAAGCGGAAGTAATGCCATTTTCGGAATCTTCAAACATCAGACATTCAGAGGAAGGTAAATTGAGTTTCTCAGCAGCGGAGAGGAAAATTTCGGGGTGAGGTTTGCCTTGCTGTACTTCATCACCACACACTAATACATCGAAGAATTTATAAACATTGGCATTGATGAGATATTCTTCAGCAATTAAGCGACGACTTGATGTCGCAACCGCCATACGTAAACCGGATTTACGTAAACGTTCTAGTACCTGAACTAACCCTTTTTTGATTGGTACTCCAAAATTTCGTACACTTTCAAGTTCGAGTTCATCAGCTCGTTTACGAATCTGAGCATACGGAATATCTTCGCCATACTGCTGTTTTGCAAGTTGGTGTGCACTGGTTGCACTAAGCCCCAGACAGGCCATTAAATAAGCATCGCTGAATGAAACACCAATCAATTCCTGAGAGGCCTGTTTCAATGTTTGGAAACGTAAACGCTCTGTATCAAACATTGTGCCATCCATGTCAAAAATTGCCCCATGAATAATATCATTATTAAATTTAAGCACTTATAATCCCTTTTACTGTAACAATACAATCAGATACAGAATAAGGAAAATGCATAACATGATGGAACGATCATAAGAAATGAAACAATTTTGTTTGTTTTTTGATCAATTTTGAGACTAATCTCAACTTTTTTGTAATTCTAAGTAAAGTTACTTTGCTGGATTGTACAAATATAGCTAAATACCAAATAAATCATTACAGTAATCTTTAAATAATTTATCAATATCTTTAACTCTAAACTTATTTC
>NZ_CANQLZ010000116.1 GCF_947624825.1 uncultured Acinetobacter sp. | reverse complement strand
CTGAGTGAGCGTGCCGCATGCAAATTGGTTGGGCTAGCTCGAACGACATACCGATATCAACCTAAAAAACGTGATGAGGAGTCGCTAGTGACTCGATTAAAAGAGTTGGCAATGGCCCATCCTCGCTATGGCTATTTATTGCTCCATGGCCTGCTTAAGCGCGAAAGACTAGTCGTAAATAAAAAGCGAACGTATCGACTGTATACGGAGCAGGGCTTGCAGGTACGCACTAAGCAACGAAAAAAACTGGTGCGGCCTTGCCTTGTTATGGACAAACCAAGTGCCGTAAATCAACGGTGGTCGATGGATTTTGTTTCAGGTCAGTTGGCCACAGGACACCGCTTTCGAGTCTTAAATATCGTGGATGATTTTAGTCGTGAAATGGTGGGCCAGCTCGTTTCCATTTCTATTTCAGGCCATCAAGTCGCCCGTTATTTATCGGAATTAATTGAAGTACGAGGTAAACCGGAAGCTATTGTTTGTGAAACGAAGTTCGGCGTAGCCATAACGGCCCAGAATACACCGGTAAAGCCCTATTTTTTTGGAGCAAAATGCATCAAGTGCAACTCAATTTTATCCAACCCGGTAAGCCGACGCAGAATGCATTTGTGGAAAGTCTGAATGGTAAGTTTAGGTATGAGTGTTTGAACTTACACTGGTTCAGAACGATTAACGAAGCCCGCTATGAAATTGAACAATGGCAACGCCATTACAACGACGAAAGACCACATAGCGCCTTAAACTACTTGCCACCGGCAATTTATGCAAAACAGGTGGCATAATAGCTAAAATCTCATCGAACTACTGGTATTAATTTAGGGGTAAGGTCAGGTGTATATCAGATAATTACCCTTATAGGGTGCGAGCAAAACCAATCCCGAAAGGGCATCATCCAAAAGAAATTGATAAAACCACATTCAAAAAATAGATGATCCGTTAGGAATGAGCGATAGCGAATAAAATTGGCATTCTGGTGAAGGTTGGTAGTTACAACTTGTATCAGAATATTTGTTTAATTTATGCTAGATAGATAGCAGTTCTAACGCTAAAAGAAATTATTATGTCAATGTTTAAAACCCTATTTTTCTTAAATGAAGTAGATAAAAATGAACAAAATGCCAGAAAAATTTCCAATCAAAATAATGAGATATACGATAAAAATACAGAAATTGGCAAATTGAAAAAACAACTGAAAGATACAGAAGAAAAGTTAGCGAAAGCAAAACAAGCGAATGACGTTCCTGAGTGGAAAGTAAGAGAGCTTTATAAGCAGCAAAGCTTAAATAAAGAATTGCAAAAAGAAATTGATTACTATAAATCTCTCTTGACTAAGCCTATGCTAGAAATTGCAAAGCAAGACAAACGATTTAAGATAAATTACGAAAAACAACAAGCTATCTTATCTAAATTCATTATTGAGAGTAGCGCTATGAAAGAATTGGCTCAGCAATATGGTATTGAGCTGGGAAAGTCAGATGAGGATTTTTCTCAAAATTTAGATAACGCTAGAGATAAGGTATTAAATAACGAAAGTGATTTTGGAAACAATGTAGATCAATCTACTGTAAGTGCAATAGAAAAAGATAAACATAATTTAATTGAAGAGGAATTAAGGCTACAAAGGATTAAAGAGCAAGAAGAAAAAAATCAAGAATATATTAATTCTTGGAGTAAGCGTGCTGAAAAAATTTAGTGGAAAAATAATTGCAGATATAACCTGCTATCGCAAAAATGCCCTCTCTTCGAGGGCATTTTGAATAAATATAGTAAAGAAGATTTTACTTACACAGCAAAATCTTCTTTGCTCTTGCCTTCCTCAATAGCGTCTTTAATCCATTGTGGTTGACGCCCCATACCGGACCACGTTTCGCCCTTATCATTTTTGTAGCGCACTACAGCAGGTGTTGAAGGTCCAACTTTCTTTGCAGCCCTTTTGCCTGAAACAGCAATTCCCAAATCAGAAGCAGTAATGCCATATTCCTGCATTTTGGTTTTTATGCCTGCTACAACTTCAGCAATTTCTTTCTTCCTTGCTTCTTCCGCCTGTTGCATCAGTGCTTCAGCTTGAGCTTTCAATTCAAGATAAGTTGCCATTCTATTTCCTATGTGGGTGGACACTAACAGCAGAACAATAGCACAAAAGAAGATCAGTAGAAATGCTGAATTGGAAATTCAAGCCGATCAATGACTTCTTTCAGTACCTTCATAGGTTTCTGGTGCTGATAATTTGTGAAGTGGGGAGATGAGAAATCAACTTTGGATTGTTCATAGTGCCCCACAATGGACATTATCAATGCTGGATGAACACCCATATTGGTAAGCCGATTGATGAATGTATGCCTGAATGAGTGAAAAACTTTCCTATCGTCTTTGATTCCAATCTTATCTAACCACAAACCAAATTTTCGAGAAGTGTTTTTCGAGTAACCATTCTTGGTTTCCACCAAATGAGGAAACAACATAGTTTCCTTTTTTTCCTTCAGATTTTTCACATAGTCCAAGAATTTTGACTGAACTAAATTTTTGTGCAGAGGAACCTTTCTAATTGAATTTGCATTTTTGGCACGTTCAATGTCAAAAATCCAAATACCATCCTCTTCATAAACTTGTTCTAAACGCAGGCTGGCTAATTCTTCCAATCGGGCACCTGTATAAAGACCCATAATCGGTAGCCAATAGTAATCAGATTTTTTCATAAAATCTTTATAGCCCACCTCTTCAAAGATTGATTTCAAATCATCATCGCTAAATTCCTTATAGGAAGGCGTCATTTGTTTTATCTTTGATTTAGTAGAAACCTTTACTTTTTCAAACGGATTTTCAGCAAAGTAAAGATTGTTATTTATGGCATACAGAAAGAGCATACGCAAATAGGACATTTTAGAGTTAATTACACTAACTCCTGTTCCATTTGCCAGAAGCCGATTCTTATAAGCAACAGCCTCGTTAGCTGTATATTCGTTTATGTCTTTATCTGAAAAGAACAGGATGAACTCTTCATAGACCCTGTTTTTGTCATAAATGGTTTTTGGCACATTTGTAATGACCCACTGATTTCCTGCTCAGGTATTATGACGAAAGGAAAGTACGATGAGTATCGAGATGACAGAAGAA
>NZ_CANQLZ010000115.1 GCF_947624825.1 uncultured Acinetobacter sp. | reverse complement strand
CTAACGTGGGTAGTTGCTTTACTTGTCATTTTCCACTTAGCGTTATCAATTGCTCCAAGGCGCATGGCTTAGGCGGTGAACTAGGTATTCAATAAAAGCTTTTACTCGCGCTGGGCGAAGTCGTCCGGGTGGCGTAATAATATACAAGGCAATCGGTGCCACCTTCCAATCGCACATAACTTGAATAAGTTCACCACTTTGTAGACCTTCCCACACTAAAAAATCTGGCTGTAGAGCTAAGCCCAAGCCGCGTTTTAATGCCGGTTGTAAAGCATCACCATTATTTACGCGTAAGCGACTAGGCGGTAAAGCTTGGCTAAATTTTCCTTCTTCAGCATGGGTAAAACGCCAGTTAGTGCCATAGTTATCGTAAGAATAAAGTAAGGCTTGGTGATCGGCTAAATCACTTGGGTGCTTGGGTGTGCCATGTTTGGAAAAGTAAGCAGGGGAACCCACTAGAAGAATATTAATAGGGCATAAACGCCTTGCTAATAAACTGGAATCGACTAGGTTAGCAATGCGTAAAGAAAAATCAAAACGGCCTGTTACCAAGTCAACTTGCTGATCATTAAACTGAATATCGATTTCTATATCTGGGTGTTTTTCAAGAAAGTCTGGTAATAAAGGTGCTAAGTTACTTAAGCCAAAGGACATAGGTGATGAAATACGAATTAACCCACGTAAACTTTCTGACTGTTCTTTAATATCAGCCTCAACCTCTTCACCCATGTTAAGCAGATCGTTAGCGCCTTCTAATACGCCATAGCCACTTTCTGTTAAAGAAATACCGCGTGAAGTGCGGTGAAAAAGGGTAGTTTTGGTACGCGCTTCTAAGCGAGTAATTACCTTAGAAACGGTTGCTTGAGACAAGCTTAAAACCTTTGCTGCTTTAGCAAAAGATCCTTCGCGAGCAATGGTGGCAAAAATAGCCCAAGCTTCAAAATCAGGTAAACGTTGCACTTATACACCTTAGCAAATTGAGTCATCAGAATTGGAAAGGCTGCTATTCCATTTTAGGGATTCTCTACAAGAGGGTAAAACACTATACTGAATTCATGTTAAATAACATTGAGTTAAAGGAGACCCTATGATTGAACATCGTTCATTTGAAAGCTTAGGTGGAGCAAACCATGGTTGGCTAGATGCTAAACACCATTTTTCGTTTGCCAACTATTACGATGCAAAACACATGAGTTGGGGCTCCTTACGCGTTTGGAATGATGACATTATTCAGCCCAATACAGGCTTCCCGTCGCACCCCCATAAAGATATGGAAATTATCACCTATGTAAGAGAAGGTGCCATTACCCATGAAGACAGCCTAGGTAATAAAGGCCGTACCGAAGCGGGTGATGTGCAAGTGATGAGTGCAGGTAGTGGTATTGTACACTCTGAATATAACTTGGAAGCAGTAGAAACACGCATTTTCCAAATTTGGATTGAATCAAACCAAAAACCTACTAGCCCCTCTTGGGGAGCGCAACCTTTTCCAAAAGATGAACGCTCTGGCCGTTTTATAGTCTTAGCCAGTGGTTTTTCTGAAGACACTGAAGCCTTACCAATTCGTACCGATGCGCGAGTTTTAGGCGCAACATTAAAAGCGGGTGAACAACTAGAGTACAGCTTTGCTAGTGCTGATCGTTATGGTTATTTAGTTGCTGCCAAAGGCAAAATAGATATTAATGGCCAGCAATTTAATGCACGTGATGGTGCAGCCATTCATCAAGAAGAAAAAATTATTATTACAGCCCTAGAAGAAGCTGAACTGGTTTTAGTTGACGCAAGTTAACCTAGCACTACCCCACTATTTTTTGTAACAAACATTGGAGTTTATAAAATGAGTCAGCAGTTTTTAGAAGCGTTAAAAAAGCGTCGTAGTCAGTATGCCTTGGGTAAAGACCTACCCCTAGCAGAGCAAGAAGTAACTGAAATTATTAAAGAGGCAATTCGCCAATCGCCTTCAGCATTTAATTCACAAAGTTCACGTGCGGTTATTTTATATGGCGCACAGCATGAAAAGTTTTGGGATATCGTTAAAAACGAACTTCAAAAAATTGTTCCTGCTGAAGATTTTGCTCCAACAGAAGCAAAAATTAATAGCTTTGCAGCAGGTGCTGGAACAGTGCTTTTTTATGAGGATCAAGATGTTGTAAAAGGCTTGCAAGAAAACTTTGCACTTTATGCTGACAACTTCCCTATTTGGTCTGAGCACTCAACAGGTATTGCTCAGTTTGCGGTATGGACTGCGCTAGCTGAAGCCAATATTGGTGCAAGTTTGCAGCACTATAATCCATTACCTGATGCAGCCGTAGCAGCTGAGTGGAATATTCCTGCAAGCTGGAAACTACGTGCGCAAATGCCTTTTGGTTCACACCAGGGTGAGTTTTCAGAAAAAGAATTTATGGCTGATGAAGATCGCTTTATCGTCCTATAAGGATTTTTTCTAAGCATTTTCTATAAGCACTTAAAGTAATTCTTTTTAATAGCAGGTAAATTAGCTTAATAGGCTGGTTTACCTGTTTTTTTTGTTAAATAATTAGACGTGCGAGATGGAAATGACACCTGGAATCAATCTAGTCAAAAAAGCTAAAATTACACATAAAATACATGAGTATTCACATGATGAGTCGAGCGAATCTTATGGACTAGAAGCCGCCGAAAAAATGGGTGTAGCTGAAGATAGAGTGTTTAAAACCTTAGTTGTGGCTCTGGATAATAATGACTTGGTTGTAGGTATTCTTCCTGTTTCATCTTTGCTGAGTATGAAGCTTATTGCAAAGGCGCTAGGTGCAAAAAAGGCAGTTATGGCTGATAAGGCGGATGTTGAACGTTCGACAGGTTATGTTTTAGGTGGCGTAAGCCCACTGGGACAAAAGAAACGACTTAAAACGGTGATTGATTCATCAGCAAAAAATTACAGCACAATTTATGTTAGTGCGGGTCGTAGAGGGTTAGAAATAGAATTAGCCCCCGATGATTTAATAAAGCTAACCAGTGGCCTACTGGCTAAAATTATTTCTTAGGTTCAACGTGTTAGTGCAGCAGTTTTAGTTCTTTAACTAAAATAGTCATCATTTTGTCATGCAGCTGTAATAGTCTAGAAAAAATTAATTAGCCTAGAAGGTAAAAGGTGATGACAGCTAAAAAAATACTAATTGTTGATGATGAAGCGCCAATTCGTGAAATGCTAGTTATGGCTTTAGAAATGGCTGATTACCAGTGTTTAGAA
>NZ_CANQLZ010000114.1 GCF_947624825.1 uncultured Acinetobacter sp. | reverse complement strand
CGTAAGCTCCGTTTTGCTCAACGCGAGCGAATGCGGTCATGCTCTGCACCATAAGGAATCTCCAAAATAAAGGTCTATGTATGGTCTGATAACAGTGAAGGTTTTTACGATGTGCAGCAGCCTAGTGAACAGCCTACTTGGAATAATCGTGGCGTGTTTATCACTGGAGTAGATGGCCGTTATTGGTTCACTGGGATTAAACCTGTGTCTTACCCTATTTCTGACGACGGGCCTATGGGGGAGATGTTAAGTGCTCTAGGGCGGTATCCTTGGCGACCTGCACATATGCATTTTATGCTCAATCATCCACAGTTTGAACGTATTGTTACTCATACTTTTGTTGCTGGTGATACCTACTTGATGTCAGCTTCTGTTTTTGGTGTAAAAGATTCATTGATTTTGGAATACAGTCTTCAGGCTCATGAAAATACAGAGTGGACAGCTGATTTTGACTTTTATATGACGCCTCAATAAAGACGGTGCAAAGTCTTCATGGGTTCGGTTCGTAGCGAGTAGAAGTTAATGGCATGTAGCAAGCTGTTTGAAAGTTAGAGCAAGTGCGCAGAGAACGATTTTCTAGTGTTGTGCACTTGCTCAAGTCAATGTAGTTGTGATGGCACGATGAAAACCTGTGAGGTTTGTATAAATAAGTTCAGAGTGTTTTTTTAATAAATGCAATGGATTCTTGATCATATACTTGGTAAACAGAATCGAGCATTGACTGTATATTTGGGTTCTCATCCATGTGACGTGCAGCCAAGAAAATTGGACTTACAGCAGCCTTGTCTAATAAAGGAATAAATATAACGTTAGGGATCTGAATCGCTTTAGCACTTTCTGGAACAATACACATCCCTTCAGCAGCTGCAACTAAACCTAGGGCAAGTTGAACCTCACGCACTTCAGTTAAGTGCGAAGGATCAAGGCCATGCTCATAAAATAGATTGCGAATTTGTGTGGAAAAGTTTGGTTTAGCGTGGTTAGGAAATATCAAAATATTCTCATGAATCAGATCAGACAAATGTAAGCCATCTGTAGCCTGAGAGAAACGGTGTCGTTCATGAACAGCAACGACGAGTGGTTCATTTCTTAATAAAATACGACGTATAGCGGGATCTGAAATTCTCAGACGACCAAAGCCCACATCTATGCTCCCTTCTTTTAATGACTCAATTTGCAGTTTGGTATTCATCTCTTTGAGTTCGATTTTAAGCTGCGGTTGTTGTTGGCGGAATAAATAGAGGATCTTTGGCAGTAGACCAAAGAGCAGAGAGCCAACAAAGCCAATCGCAAGTGTTTTTTCTGCGTTACCTACTCGCTGTGTCATCGATTTTATTTCTTTTGCCTGAGTTAAAAGCTTAACAGCATGTAAGTAAAAAAATTGTCCGGCTTCTGTTGTTTTTACGGGCCGCCTGCCGCGTTCAAGGAGTTGTATCCCCAATTCATTTTCTAAATTTTGAATTTGACGACTCAATGGGGGTTGTGAAATGAAAAGACGTTGTGCTGCTTTCGTATAGCTTTGTTCTTCTACAACTGCAACAAAGTACTGCAAATGCTTAAGTTCCATGACTGGATACCTTTTAGGTATGAAAAGATACTGAATGAGTCTTAGACAGCCGTAAATTTTTTCTACTAGAGTATAGGCAGTAGAAAAGCACAGCAACTTATACGGATAGATTATGTATAAAGATATAGAAACAATATTGGTGAGCATCCCAACTATTCGGCCACATAAGATGGCGGTTGCCACCATGCATACGCAGACATTGGTCCTTGTAAAGATTACTGCTGATGATGGTTTGGTTGGTTGGGGTGAAGCTACCACTATTGGTGGCTTAGGTTATGGTGAAGAAAGCCCCGAAAGCATCAAAACCAATATTGATAACTATTTTGCGCCGCTCATGAAATCTTTACCTTCAGCCAGCTTAGCGCACATCTTGCTCGCCATTAAAACCAATATTCAAGGCAATCGTTTTGCTAAGTGCGCCATTCAGACTGCGTTATTGGATATTCATGCCCAGCGTTTGGGGTTGCCCTTAAGTGAGGTGCTCGGTGGGCGTTTGCGTGATAGCGTTCCGGTTCTTTGGGTTTTAGCCTCTGGTGATACAGACAAAGATATTGCTGAAGCACAGCAGATGATTGCAGCGAAAAGGCACAATGTTTTTAAGCTTAAAATAGGTTCACGTACGGTAGAAGACGATGTTGAACATGTGTTGGCTATTAAACAGGCCTTAGGCGCGAATATTTCTATTCGCGTGGATGTTAACCAGGCGTGGACAGAGTTGGAAGCTAATAAAGGTATCGATCTACTGCAAAAGGGTGGGGTGGATCTTATTGAGCAGCCTTGTACTGTGTATAACGATGATGCCATGGCGCGCCTGACACGTAAGTTTGATATTGCCATTATGGCCGATGAATCATTAAAAGGCCCTGAATCAGCTTACACGCTGGCTAAACGTAATGCTGCTTCAGTGTTTGCGGTAAAAATTGCGCAGTCGGGTGGGTTATTAGAAAGCTGTGAAGTTGGCAATCTAGCCAAGCTTGCAGGGATCGATCTGTACGGTGGAACAATGCTTGAGGGGCCTGTCGGTACGATAGCTTCAGCTCACGTATTTTCCACCTTTGAAAATCTTGCCTACGGCACGGAGCTTTTTGGCCCTTTATTGCTGACCGAGCAAATTTTAAAAACACCACTTCAGTATGAGAATTTTGAGCTAACAATTCCAAGTACCCCAGGCCTTGGGATTGAGCTAGATGAAAGCAAAATTGATAACTTACGTTTTAAATAATTATTAAATTTACTTTGGAGGTTTCTATGATTTTTCATGTACGTATGGACGTAAATATTCCATTAGATATTGATGAGGAAAAAATCAATAAAATTAAGTTAAAAGAAAAGGAGTACTCTCAAGAATTGCAACGTCAAGGTAAATGGCGTCACTTGTGGAGAATTTCTGGAGAATACTCGAATATCAGCATCTTTGATGTTGAAAGTAATGAAGCGTTGCATGATTTACTTCAAGGTTTACCTCTTTTTCCTTATATGGATATTAAGGTAATGCCTTTGAATCGTCACCCGTCTTCTATTCGTGATGATGATTCTTAATGCATAAAGGACCCAGTTGTAATTAAAATAAAAATATAAGCATAGGTGAGAAGAATGAAACATTCAGATATTGAAGTGTTAGTGAAAAAAATGAACATCGATACTGCTAAAGGTGTTGTTGATCAGCGTGT
>NZ_CANQLZ010000113.1 GCF_947624825.1 uncultured Acinetobacter sp. | reverse complement strand
GCGCATATCAAATCTGCCATCAGAACAAGCCTCAATTTACAACGATGTGAAACTAGGCTTATCCATGATTCGGGTTAAATACCAAAATACAAGACTGAATTTTGCTGCCTAAGTTCTCCTTAGGCATTTGAATTTTTAATCAGACTATTTTGGCCTAATTTGCTTTAATTACTCTACTATTAACTACTTAAAAGAGTCTTTATACATGAAGAAATTAAATTTTTTTTTTATTGAGTTCTCTTGCAGCCTGTTGAATAGCCACCAAAATTCTAGACACACATAACCATCTTTTGATGGGACTTTTCATAATTGGACTGCTCCCAGTATCCTAGACACGAGACAGCCTCATTTTGAAGCTGCTTCGAATGCTTCTGGGCTCATTCCGTCGAGGTGCGAATGACGCCTGATTCGATTGTAAAACATCTCGATATAATCAAACACATCTGCACGCGCTATTTCTCGTGTTTTATAGATCCTCTTTTTAATTCTTTCCTTCTTTAAGCTGCTAAAAAAGGATTCTGCAACAGCATTGTCCCAACAGTTTCCATGACGACTCATACTTGGAACTAAATTATGCTTCTGACAGAATTTCTGCCAGTCTCCACTGCTGTATTGTGAGCCTTGGTCTGAGTGTATGATCACAGGTTCATTGGGTCTGCGTCGCCATACCGCCATAAGAAGTGCATCTAAAACGATATCCTTGGCAAGCGTAGGTTTCATTGACCAACCGATGACTTTCCTTGAATATAAATCGAGAACCACCGCCAGATATAACCAGCCTTGCCATGTGCGTATGTAGGTAATATCAGTTACCCACGAGGTATCAGGTGTGTTTACAACAAACTCTCGATTTAAATGGTTAGGTGGCACAATCTGAGGACGACCACGACCATAACTTTTATGCTTCTTATATCCTCGAACAGCGGTAATGCCATTGTCTTTCATGATCTTCAACACAGCGGTAATGCCATTGTCTTTCATGATCTTCAACACACGATTAGGTCCACAGCTTTCACCTAGCTCTTTAAGATCCAGCGTAATGCGACGATAACCATAGCTGCCATAACTGGCATCATAAGAAGAACGGATTAGTTGTAATAACCGTCTATCTTCAATTGTTCTGCCTGATTCGGGTTCATGTAGCCAAGCATAATAGCCAGCACGAGCAATCTTAAGAACTCGACACATCGTTTTAATCTTAAATTGATGGCTGTATTCCAGAATAAACTGATACTTTACTCGGGCAGGCTTGCAAAGTACCTTGCGGCCTTTTTTAAGATGTCCCGTTCCTCTTCAGTCTGTTTAAGCTGACTTTTAAGGCGAAGGATTTCTTTCTTTGCTTCGAGCAATTCATGTTCATCAGGGCTGTTGCGTAAAGGTTGCACTGCCTTTAGCCATTTATAAATGCTGTGTTGTGATACGCCTAAACGTTCTGCGACATCAGTGACAGAATATCCACGTTCAGTAATCAATTTAACAGCTTCATCTTTAAACTCTGGGGTGTATCGTTGTCCACTCATAATGTTCTCTCCTATGCAAAAAGAATAGACGATATTTGTCTAGGAGAGTGGTGGCAGTCCAGTGTATCTTGTATTGGAAAGATATTAAAAACAATATTTATATTATCGATGGGGCGCATCGTCTTTCGAGTATTTATGCGTGGATCAATCGCTATTTTGCTGATGAACAAGTCAATCAAGCACCTAACTTTAATTACCAACAGAAAGAGGATATTCGTTACCTCCGAAGTCATTTAGGGGATCTGGCTGACTTCCAAAAAATTTGTACTGATGCCAAATTTGCAGAACAAAAGTCCAAATTAGAAGATATTAAAATCAGTTTCAGGCAAGTGCTTGGTACTCCAGAAGATGCACGACGCGTATTTCAATCAATTAACTCAGATACTAAACGCCTGGATAAATATGAGGAATATCATCTAAGAAGTCGGGGGAGTGATGCATATTATGCGATCTATGCCTGTTGCTATATCAATGACAATAAATCCAATTTAGAAGAGCTTCAATATACACGTTTAAATGAGCTGATCGAGTTGGGGGAGAAGATCCATCAGCTGCTTTTCTCTACCATCTTATTAGACACTGAAATGAGTCATGGCAAAAAAATTGGCTTGGTCAATGAACTCATGAATATCATTGCGGGTGATCAGATTCATAATATTATGAGCCTGAATCAGGGTGAACGCGTTGAAAAGCTCATGTCGCATCTGTTTACGATCCTTTGCAGAATGGCAACTCCTGTAAAAAATACTGGGGTTCCGAGTTTGGGTTTACATCCATTCTTATATTTTTATAAAGACCAGCGTTTTCAGATTACTGCCTTTCTCGCATGGTTTGCTATTGTGTTTGAAATTCATGAAAGCATCATGCAGATTCATCATAGAACGATTAGCTTTAAAGAGTTTACACGCGTCCGCAGTAGTATTGAATTCTTGATTGCCAATTTTCCAGTGGCGATCACTGAAACGGTCGGCAAGTTCGGGAGTGGGATTAAAGGCTATGATCGACTGCAAATCGTTTATAAGGCATTTATCTGTTTAAGCCTAGAAATGGATATTGATTTTAAAGATAAAGAATGCCTGAATACCTTCATTTTGTCGATGTCAAAGGCTTTTAAGTACATCAACTTTAACGAGTTTTACTCTGAAAGATTTTTGGGTAATTATGATAAAGTGGTTGTAGAGCATGTAGTCGGATATGTGGAATCGATTAGCCCGATCTCTCGATCAAAGCCCAAGGCCTTTTCAGCATTAACCAAAAATTTGCTTAAGCACAATTTTCTGGTGGGTAATCATAACTTTTGCCCCATTTGTGATGGATTAATCTATCTCGATTCTACTGAATCGGATCATCGGATTGCCAAAGCCGCAGGTGGCCAAGGGGTGCTAGAGAATGGTCTGCTGGTTCATCCACTCTGTAATAGAATGAAATCAGATCTCAGCTTAGAAGAGATCAGAGCGGATTTGTTTGGTGAGTTACTGTATTAATCAGCAGGGCTATGATCTTGTTTTCTCAACTGTATTAATTAATGATAAATCACATGATTCAACTTTTGATACATTCAGCCAGTGTAGCTTTTCTTAATTAAATGCAGAATCATAGCTAGAACCTAGCTGTAGTTTCTGAATGACCGTCAAGGTCCTTAGTTTTGCCCATTGATCCCTCTCTGAGCATTTTTTTTGATCAAAATATAACGCTATTCTTGCTAAAAATTGAATATTAATTTTTAACGAAAATTATGTGTAGA
>NZ_CANQLZ010000112.1 GCF_947624825.1 uncultured Acinetobacter sp. | reverse complement strand
ATTTTATTGAAATTTGAAAAAGCCATGAAACTATTAGCATTAATAAGCGTCGGATTAGTAGCTACATATTATTATCGGAATATAAAAACAAAGCCCAACTCTACAAAAAAAGAGGAAAAAATACTTGAAAATACGAATACCAATTAAATTATCCAGCGTTAAATTTTTGATCTATAAGAATCTTGAGAATATTATGAATAATGGCATTTATTTTCTTTCATTTAAAAGCCAAGATAAAGATTTTGGCACCGGATTATTAATAGTAGATAACGATAAAATTTATGGTGGAGATTCGTTTTATTCGTACAAAGGTACCCTTGAATCCAATATACTAATTATAAATCTTTTTAAACATACGGCTACATCGCATTTGTTTTTTGGAAGTCATGATAAAATAAAGCTAAATTTGATATGCCACTCTGAATTGGGTGGATATCTACTAACTGGAAATGTTGAGAATTTACAAACAGTCCAACTAGTGGTTCATGCTAAATTTATTGGTCAATTACCCTAGTTTGAAGTATTCCCATATAAAATAATAGAAGCTCTCGCAATGAGGGCTTCTTCTATTACGGATTAAAAACACTTTTTCTTTCGCACGACGATTCACAATATCCTGCAACACTTTCCTAACGCCTTTATTCCATACGGTGAACTGATCAGATGCACCTTTATAATCATCTGTATTGAGCTTCTTGTGGCAAACCCCATTTTTATGTTTAAACATTGAATCCTATATGTTTTCCTGTTGGCAGTTCTACGTCAATACGAAGCTTGCAGCCCATTGCTTCGACGTACTTCTTCATTGTCGAAATTTTTAAGTCATTACCACGATTTTCAAGGGCAGAAAGAGATGGTTGTTTAATTCCTAAAGTCGCAGCGAGTTCTTTCTGAGATATTTCTAGCTCTTCACGAATAAGATAAAGTTGATTTTCTAGAAGTAACTCATCAGCCATTTTTTGAATACGAGCTTGGCTCTCTGGAGAGCGGCTAGCTAATAGTTCTTGCAAGGTTTTAGCCATCAAATTTTTCTCCTAAAGTTAAGAGATGAAGTTCGTCTTGCTGATCTGCAATTGTCAGCATCTCTGTATAAAAACGCTTTTTACCACTTTTGTCACCAATACAAAGCACTATAGCTTGTCGTAATGGGTCAAACGCAAAAAATGCTCTTAGTGGCTTACCTCGATGTTGAACACGTAGTTCTTTCATATTGGTAAATTTAGAGTCATAAACGGTATCTACTAAGGGACGACCTAAACTCGGTCCTTTCTGTTGTAGCACAACTAAAGCAGCTAAGACTTTTTCTTGAGTTGATTCATCTTGTTTTTCAAGCCATTCATTAAACAGATCCGTTGTAATGACTGTCCACATATCATAACCATAATATAGATTATAGTCTATATTTTAGATCTGTTTGCACTATTTTGCAAATATAGATAGAAAATTACATGATGATAGATAGTGCTCAAAAAGCGAATTTCGAATAACAGCCATTATGTTAAATGAGGCGGATTTATTTAATCCGCTTACCATTTTTATCGATGATTATTTCACCATCCTCTTTGATAAAAGCTCCTAATTGAGGCGCAGACAAAATATCTAAAACGAGTTCAGATGGTCTACAGAGTTTTACGCCTAACTCAGTCACTACAAATGGACGATTAATTAAAATTGGATACTCAAGCATAAAATTAATGAGCTGTTCATTTGTCCAGTGCTGCTGATCCAAGTTGTGAGCTTCAAAAGGTTCCACGTTTTTGCGAATAGCTTCACGTACAGAGAGACCTGATTTCTCAATTAAATTAATGAGTTCACTTTTACTTGGAGGGTTGAGAAGATACTCAATAATTTCGGGTTCTTCTCCGGTATTTCGAATTAGCGCCAGTGTATTTCTTGATGTTCCGCACGCTGGATTATGATAGATCTTAACTTTTGATGACATTGGACTTACTCAGGACTTTATAATATTGCATTTATATATGGATATGCGTATATTCGCAATAGCATATATAAGAGTATAGATTATGGATCAAGCAGATTTCTTTAAATGCCTATCTGACCCGACACGTCTAGATATTTTAAAAATTATTTTAGAAAGACAAAATGTATGTGTTTGTGAAATCACAGAGGTATTACAACTGAGCCAACCTAAAATTTCTCGTCATTTGGCTTTACTCCGTAACCTTTCAATTTTGCTAGATGAGCGCAAAGGACAATGGGTGTACTACCGATTAAATCCTGATTTACCAGAATGGGTAAATGCAGTTCTCAATGTTTTAAATGATGAAGTACTGAATAAACCTGCGAGCAACTTATCTATCTCTATGCAATGCGAGTAATTCAATGTCCGCATCAAAGCTCTCGTTCTTAGATCGAAACCTAACTCTATGGATTTTCATTGCCATGGCATTAGGCGTAGGTATTGGGGTGTTTTTCCCCCAAACATCTGTTGTATTAGATCAATTAAGCATTAATTCAGTGAATATCCCTATCGCAATAGGGCTTATTTTGATGATGTATCCCCCACTTGCCAAAGTTGACTATGCAACCTTGCCTAAAGTCTTTGAGGACAAGCGAACCCTTACATTATCTCTTGTTCAAAACTGGATCATTGCACCTTGCTTAATGTTTGCTTTGGCAATCATTTTTCTGCACGCCTATCCTGAATATATGACTGGCCTAATTCTCATAGGCTTAGCTCGATGTATTGCGATGGTCCTCGTCTGGAATGGTCTGGCATGTGGGGATAATCAATATGTTGCTGCCTTGGTTGCGTTTAACAGTATCTTCCAGATCTTGTTCTTTAGTACTTATGCTTGGTTGTTCTTGACCTTCTTACCGCCATTCTTTGGGGTAGAAGCACAAATCATTGATGTAAGCTTTTGGACCATTACCCATGCTGTTCTGGTTTATCTAGGTATTCCATTCTTACTTGGTTTTTTAACCCGGCTGATTTTAGTCAAACAGAAAGGTTTGGATTGGTATCAAACTAAGTTTATTCCAAAGATTAGCCCAATCAGCCTTATTGCGCTTTTATTCACGATTGTAGCCATGTTCAGTCTTAAAGGTGGTGAAGTGATTAGCCTTCCTCTAGACGTGCTTAGAATCGCTATTCCTTTGACGATCTATTTTGTTGCAATGTTCTTCATCAGCTTCTTTATGAGTAAGTGGATGGGCAACGATTACCCTAAAACGACTGCTATTTCCTTTACTGCGGCAGGCAACAATTTTGAATTAGCACTGGCTGTAGCGATTGCCACTTTTGGATTAGCTTCACCTGTAGCTTTCACAACCGTGATTGGACCGCTTGTTGAAGTGCCTGTATTGATTGCCTTAGTGACAGTTTCGCTATGGCTTAGGAAAAAAGTTTTTAAAGAGGTATGAATCTAATGAACTTACTGAACCGTACCGGGTTTGTCGGAGACTTTTTATTTAAGTTAGGCCACCTGACCTAACGGGTTAATCTTATCATAGT
>NZ_CANQLZ010000111.1 GCF_947624825.1 uncultured Acinetobacter sp. | reverse complement strand
CTGGTGTTTCTGGTGTTTCTGGTGTTTCTGGTGTTTCTGGTGTTTCTGGTGTTTCTGGTGTTTCTGGTGTTTCTGGTTCAGTAACTGGTGCTTCGGTCACTGTTTCAGTCGCTGCTTCAGGTTCAGTTGATGGCGCTTCTGTTTCAGGCTCAGTTGATGGCGCTTCTGTTTCAGGCTCAGATTCTGGTGTTTCAGTCGCCGTTTCAGGTTCAGGTGTTAATATCTGCTCTAGTTCTTCACGACTCATCAGAAAACCAGCTTCTTCATAAGCAATCTGTCCATCATTAATTGCTGCCGCATTAAAGCTAGCAACTAGCTGATCGCCAATATAAAAGCTAATCGTATCGCCTAACTGATAGTCAAAAGCCCCTTCGTTTAATTCACCCGAAAGGCCGGAGCTAGTTTGGTAAGTTAGTCCTTCAAATGACGCCTCAATAAGTCTTGCGCTTGAAGCGTTGTTGCCGGCAGTTTCAGGTTCTTCATCGGTAGCACCGTCTTCACTTTCTTCATCGGTAGTACCGTCTTCACTTTCTTCATCGGTAGCACCGTCTTCACTTTCTTCATCGGTAGCACCGTCTTCACTTTCTTCATCGGCAGTACCGTCTTCACTTTCTTCATCGGCAGTACCGTCTTCATCATCTGAAGCTGGCTTGTTAGTATCTAGCTCACCAACAACAATGGTTGTTGTGTAGGTGTCGCTAAAGCTGCCTACACCATCACCTGCTTGGAACTGGAAGCTTCCATCTGCTTCGCTACCTTCATTGGGCTCAAATACCAACAAACCTAGCTTTATATCCGACAAAGAGATGGTGTCGTTTGCTGAAATTTCGACCTTAGAGCTTTCTGTAGCAACATTGCCTTCTTTATCTATAACAGTCACACCTTTTTCAATAATGCGATAAAGGCTACCATTTTCTGGTTCTGAAACAATTTTAATAACCTGAACGCCTTCAGAGAGATCATCACCAAAGTCATTTGTTTTAAGGGTGTAGGGTGTATCTACATTGGTAGTAATGCTGTCATCAGAAGACGTGGGTGTTAGAACACCTGAAAAGTTAAAGTCCTCTGTTGCTGGGTTTACTTTTTCATAGTTTCCGCCAGTAACCTTGACGACATTTACAACAACTTTAGATAAATCATTGCCTAAATCATTGGCATCAACAGTAAACGAGCCTCTACCCGTAGCATTTAGTTCAACTTGCATCTCTTTTCCATTCACTTCAACAGTCGCTACTGCTTTTCCTTGTGGTGGATACCTTTCGTCCATCTGAATTGCAAAGGTAACCTGACCATCTTGATCTACGGTCATATCGTTAGAGTCTAATGCTTGCTTATAGCTGATTTCGTGAATTAGGTAGTCATCTACCTTGGTTGGTGCTGTGAACTCAACTTTATCAAACGATAAGATGTTTCCATCGGCATCAGGCAGCTCAAAAGTGAAAGCTTCATCAACTTTGTCAGAACTACCTTTAGCATTAACTTCTTTTATTTTATTACCCTCAGCATCATAGTAGGTCACTATGGCTTTAGTGGTACTTTTACCATCACCAGTTACTTGTGCTGAACCAATGACTTCACCATTGTTAGTAAAGGTAAGCTCGGCAGTTTCATGGTTGTTTCTCCATGCAAAAGAAACATCAATTGAGTTCACATCTTTGTCAAAATCAACAACAATTTTTTCACCTAAGCCTAGCTCTTTGGTGTCACCGTTAGACTTCTCAACACTTTTACCATTGATTTTGGTTTCTACACCAAACCCATCGTGGTTAGTTCCTTTAATAACCGATAGCTTGGCTTCGTTTCCGTCATTACTAATGGCTGTAATCGTTACACCATTAGAACCATCAACTGCTGAACTTGAGTTAATGGTTTGTGCTTTTGCTGTAGCTGTTATTGTTACATCAACAGGCGTTTCAGTGTCTAACACTTTAGCTGTTGCAGTGTCATTACCATCAATTTTTATTGGCTTGAAGTTGCCTTCTGTTGAAGTGATTTTTGCTGTTAGCTTGCTCGAGTCTTTATAAACATCTTCTGTGTTATTGCTAGCAACTTTTAGTGAGCCAGTTGTTTCTTGGTCAGCAATAGTAATCGTACCTTGGTCTGTGACTATTATTGTTTCGCCCTGCGACTTCTCACTTAACGTAGCAGTGAACACATAAGAGGTGTCGTCTGCACCTTCATTTACCTCTGATGCAGTAAACTTAACTGTTGCAGGTGAAAGATCAAACTTACCTGTTGCTGGGTTTACTTTTTCGTAGTTTCCGCCAGTAACCTTGACGACATTTACAACAACTTTAGATAAATCATCGCCTAAATCTTTGGCATCAACAGTAAACGAGCCTCTACCCGTAGCATTTAGTTCAACTTGCATCTCTTTTCCGTTCACTTCAACAGTCGCTACTGCTTTTCCTTGTGGTGGATACCTTTCGTCCATCTGAATTGCAAAGGTAACCTGACCATCTTGATCTACGGTCATATCGTTAGAGTCTAATGCTTGCTTATAGCTGATTTCGTGAATTAGGTAGTCATCTACCTTGGTTGGTGCTGTGAACTCAACTTTATCAAACGATAAGATGTTTCCATCGGCATCAGGCAGCTCAAAAGTGAAAGCTTCATCAACTTTGTCAGAACTACCTTTAGCATTAACTTCTTTTATTTTATTACCCTCAGCATCATAGTAGGTCACTATGGCTTTAGTGGTACTTTTACCATCACCAGTTACTTGTGCTGAACCAATGACTTCACCATTGTTAGTAAAGGTAAGCTCGGCAGTTTCATGGTTGTTTCTCCATGCAAAAGAAACATCAATTGAGTTCACATCTTTGTCAAAATCAACAACAATTTTTTCACCTAAGCCTAGCTCTTTGGTGTCACCGTTAGACTTCTCAACACTTTTACCATTGATTTTGGTTTCTACACCAAACCCATCGTGGTTAGTTCCTTTAATAACCGATAGCTTGGCTTCGTTTCCGTCATTACTAATGGCTGTAATCGTTACACCATTAGAACCATCAACTGCTGAACTTGAGTTAATAGTTTGTGCTTTTGCTGTAGCTGTTATTGTTACATCAACAGGCGTTTCAGTGTCTAACACTTTAGCTGTTGCAGTATCATCACCATCAATTTCTATTGGCTTGAAGTTGCCTTCTGTTGAAGTGATTTTTGCTGTTAGTTCGCTCGAGTCTTTATAAACATCTTCTGTGTTATTGCTAGCAATTTTTAGTGAGCCTGTTGTTTCTTGGTCAGCAATAATAATCGTACCTTGGTCTGTCTCGATTTTTGTTTCGCCCTGCGACGGCTCACTTAACGTAGCAGTGAACACATAAGAGGTATCGTCTGCACCTTCATTAACGGTTAATGCAGTAAACTTAACTGTAACTGGCTCAGGCGTAACAGGATCGGTCGGCGCATCTGTCGGTGCGTCCGTTGGTGCATCAGTCGGTGCATCAGTCGGTGCATCAGTCGGTGCATCAGTCGGTGCATCAGTCGGTGCATCAGTCGGTGC
>NZ_CANQLZ010000110.1 GCF_947624825.1 uncultured Acinetobacter sp. | reverse complement strand
CATTAAATCTAGTTAAATTTTCATATTTCATGGGACTAGTATAAACAATTTTTTACTTTCGCAAGAGGTCTAATATACCCAAGGTCTACATCAGCTAGATCATAAAAAATAAACACACTCAGAGGGTAATATGAAATTTAAAAGCTTAACTTTAGCACTTGCAAGTGCCATGATTTTAACTGCATGTGGTGGCGGAGGCTCAAGTGACTCAAGCTCTTCTCAACCATCTCCAAATACAGCACTAGAAAAACAATGGTCTATGTATGATTCTTCATATTTGATAGACAGCGATAATGTATTAGAGAAAATCAGTTTAAATATTGCAGGCAATACCATTTATTTTAATGTAGATTATTTAGCCAACAATCAAACTATAGATGACTTTGAAGATGTTAATAATTTTGTTTCTATCGTATCAGAATATTTAACAGATGAAGGCTTATATCGCCTTGCTACTGAAAAAACTCCTCAAGGCTACGTCTTTGCAAATTTAGTGTCGCAAAAAGCCAATCAATGGGTTCTTACCCCTGCTTCTCAAAATAATCTTCAAGGTTTAAAGCTCACCGAAAACTTTACAGTAGTTGACTTAAGTAACAAAGAAATGGGGCTGTATATTGATGGTTATAGTTATCTCACAGGACAAGATGCCAACTTAACGCCTTACGTAGGTCAATTTCCTCAACGATATTATCAACAATTCAAAGGCAAAACCTTTCCTCAAGGAGCAACATGTTTAAAACATGAGTCTAGCTCAAGCAATAAAAACTATATTCAAAGCTATGGAACTGCATGGTTAGGTTTTGATGAATTAGAAAATGAATCTTTCCGTAAAACCACATTGGGAGGTTATCAAGTTGCTATTGCACATGATCGCTATTCACCTTATGCATACGATTATGAAGCATATTTCACAACATCAGACAACGTCGTAAAATATGGCTCATATTATGCGCAAGGTACAACTTATCAATTAAACAAAGATATGCAAGATTATCAAGCTGATTTAAATGAAGCCATTAAAGAATACGGTGCAAATAGCCCAGAAGCCCTCATAGAAACCCATTATCTATCTGGCTTAAAAACCGAATGTGCCTTGTTTAATCCGATTGCCAGTCAAGCCATCGATCAACAGGTACACCTGAATTAAGCAGCCAAGATCAGGTTCCGACCTGATCTTTTTCATCTAATGCTTGAATCAAAACCTGAGTGTCATCCACACTAAAACGTACATTAAAATCAGCAAATGCCAATCCATAAATACGCGTTGGGTCATCTTGATAAGCGGGACGTGGGTCAAGCGCTAAGACTTGTTCTAACTCTTGACAGATTTGTATATTCAAAATCCCTTTTTCGAGTAATTCATCACGTGAAATTTGTGCATTTTGCAACCAAACCACCTCTTTACGTTTGGGTTGATCTTGTGCATAAGCACTTTTTGCCTCCATTACTGCATCAGAATATTGAATATAAGGCTTAATATCTACAATTGGAGTACCATTTAATAAATCACTGCCCACCACATACACCCGTACCTGTTTACCCACCTTTTGCACTTTTTTAAGTTTTACCACCGACAAACCAATCGGGGCTGGGCGATACATACTACGTGTAGCAAACACGCCAATTTTTTGGTTTCCGCCTAAACGTGGTGGACGCACTTGAGGACGGAATTTATCGCTATCTTGTTGATTTTTATTATCATGGAATTGCCAAATCAGCCATAAATGACTAAATTCCTCAATGCCTTGAAAAGCATTTAAATCGTTATACACACCTTGCATTTCAATATAAGATTCAATTTCAACCAAATTAGGTTGGCGTGGAATGCCAAATTTTTCTTGGTAAGGCGAACGCATATAACCAATAATTGGCAGCGTTAAAGTCGTTGTCATCACTTTTTCTGATAAGCTCAATTAAATATATTCAGTTTATCGAGAATGATTTTAGATTAGAATAGCAACCTGTTCTAATTTGATAATTTATTGAGACCTTTAATGGCTGCTTTTAACGTCGAAAAGATTACTCATGTCCACCACTGGAATGATACTTTATTTTCTTTCAAAACCACTCGTGACCAAGCTCTACGTTTTAAAAATGGTCAGTTTGTGATGATCGGCCTTGAAGTCAATGGCAAGCCTTTAATGCGTGCATACTCAATTGCCAGCGCGAACTATGAAGAAGAGCTTGAATTCTTCTCCATTAAAGTGCCAGATGGTCCATTAACTTCTATTTTACAAAAAGTAAAAGTGGGCGATGATATTTTAGTTTCTAAAAAACCAACAGGTACGTTGGTACTAGATGACTTAAATCCGGGTAAAAATTTATACCTACTGTCATCAGGTACAGGTCTTGCACCATTCTTGTCGACTATTCGTGACCCAGAAACTTACGAGCGTTTTGAAAAAATTATCGTGGTTCATGGTACACGTTTCATTTCAGAATTGGCGTATCAAGATTTAATTGAAAACGAAATTCCAAACCACGAATTCTTTGGTGAATTGGGCGCGAAAGAAAAATTGGTTTACTACCCAACGGTTACGCGTGAAGAGTTCCATACCCAAGGTCGTGTGACTACTGCCATTGAAACAGGTCAACTGTTTGAAAAAATCGGTTTACCACGTTTTAATCCAGAAACTGACCGTGCCATGCTCTGTGGTTCACCGGCATTCTTAGATGATGTGGCAGCTTTGCTTGACCAACATGGTTTAAAAGAGTCACCACGTATGGGCGTATTAGGCGACTACGTGATTGAACGCGCTTTTGTTGAAAAATAAGTTTATTTTTTAACTCAAAAAAACCGAAGCTTAAGCTTCGGTTTTTTGATTGAACATATGCTAACTTTTAATTATGGGTGCTCAATTTTACGTTCTTGTAAAGCCTGCTTAATTACAGCATAGCCTGCGCTTAGACCTAAACTTGCCATAATTAATGCCACGATCAGATCAGGCCATAATTGACCGGTACCAAACACCCCAACAGCTGCTAAAATCACCGCCACATTACCAATCGCATCATTACGACTACACAACCAAACTGATTTCATATTGGCATCTCCATCACGGTAGGCATATAAAATAAGCGCTGTTACGACATTGGCAATTAAAGCTAAAATACCAATCAGACCCATCGTGATCGCTTCAGGCGCAATACCAAGCGTATAAGCATAGGCCACCTTCGCCAATACCACCAAAGCAAATACAAGCATAGTGATACCTTTAATTAAAGCTACAGTCGAACGCCAATATAAACTTGCGCCTAATACGGCCAATGAAATTGCATAATTGACAGCATCTCCAAAGAAATCTAAAGCATCTGCCCATAATGCTGCTGAGTTGGCATATGCCCCACCAATTAATTCCACCACAAACATGGCAAGATTAATCACCAACGCAATCCAAAGCGCAGAACGAAATTTTGAATCTGGCTGTTGAGGGGCAGAGGGAGGACGACATTGACACGCCATATTGTGCTCCTAGAACTTTTCGCTTAAATTTAAATTCATTAAAAAGCTTAGAGCAACTCCAAGGTCAAGCAGCATGAGACGTTATCTTATTTCACAGGTCGCTCAACTCACCCAACTGAGTCGCGATACGCTACGCTTTTATGAAAAAAAAGGCTTAATTCAACCACCGTTACGCGGCGATAACGGCTATCGTTATTATAATGAACAGATTAGACCTCTTGCGAAAGTAAAAAATTGTTTATACTAGTCCCATGAAATATGAAAATTTAACTAGATTTAATGAT
>NZ_CANQLZ010000109.1 GCF_947624825.1 uncultured Acinetobacter sp. | reverse complement strand
TGCTCAAGTTGCTCAAGTTGCTCAAGTTGCTCAAGTTGCTCAAGTTGCTCAAGTTGCTCAAGTTGCTCAAGTTGCTCAAGTTGCTCCTTTAGTTATGAATAATTAGAGGCTTTTAGAATTTTAAATTCTCGTTTGGTTGAAAAATAACCACTTGAAAATGTTGGTATAACTTGCTGGTATCAACCCATTAAATTATATATAAGTATATGTTTAATTTATTATTTTGTACGCCAGTTCAAATCCCGCCACCACCACGTATAATAATTAATATATCTGTTTTAATATCATTAATAGTTTGAGAAAGTGATTTGACATCACTTAAATTTACGGTTTTTGTGTCTAAAATGATATAGTTTTTTTGATAATCAAGAGCGTCTAAGAAATCTTTATTAACGAGGGCTTGGCTAGCGTTTGAATAAAGCAAAGTAACTTTAGGTGTTTCATGTTCAGGGAAAATAACACGATTTGGTTTTAAGTTTTGAAGCATTAAAGCAGTGTGGTCAATGTAGTGTTTTTCGGGATCTTCAAGTTGCTTAATTTTTAAAATATTAGCTTCTATTTCTAAACAATCATTTTTTTTGCTGATAATAGGTTTGTATTGACATATTACCTCCACGATCATTCCATCTTGAATGCATTTTGGAATAATGCTGATACTAGCATGTGCTTTAATATAGTTTGCACCATCTTTAAGTTGCAAATTATACAGCATTTGACTGTGACTGTATTGAGCAGCCCTTTGTCGAGCACTATCTAAATTCTCAATTTGAGCTACTAATATGACAGATTCTAAAACTTGACTATTCATAAATGTTTCTAAGAGTTCTAATTTAGAAACGCTTGAATCTTTAAACTGTTGAAAATTAAATTTTTGATGCATTGTTAGATTTAGTCTTTATGTAGATATATATAGATGATTAACTCACAATCAAAATTACAGATTCATGATTATGAGTTGATAACTTACTCATATTAGAATATGAGCTACAGCATTTAAGGAACTAAAACCTTAAGCTCACGTAAAATACGGCACAGTTGAATCATGGGCATTCCCATGAGTGTGGTTTGGTCTTGCCCCATCATGTGCTCAAATAAACTGATGCCAAGTCCTTCACATTTAAAGCTTCCCGCACAATATAAAGGCTGTTCAAGTGCCACATAACGCTCAATTTCAGCACGGGATAAATCACGAAATTTCACTTGATAATGTTCAACTACAGTCCGTTCAAAGCCGCTCGATTGCTGTTGTACACTTAAGGCAGTACTAAAATACACTATTTTATTTGAATTGGTTTGTAGCTGACGAATGGCGTTTTCAGTTGTTAAAGGCTTGCCAATAAAAATATCAGGTGCATGTTCACGCCATGCCACTTGATCAGAACCAATCACAATGGCATCGGGGTGTAATTGGCTTATGGCCTGTGCTTTTTCAAAGGCCAAACGCCGTGCTAAATCATCGGCATGTGTTTCACCTTGGGGTTGCTCGTTAATGTCGGGTGCAATGGCTTGATAATCAAGTAATAAGCGATTCATCAAATCTTTACGGGTTTGGCTAGATGACGCTAAAATTATGGGATGATGCATTAAATGGCATACTCCTTAAGGATATGCAAAGGCACATAAGACAACACAGCTTGATGACAAGCCTGTAATTTTACTAAAGGTGCAGCACCGGCCTGATAGGCTTCAACCCAACGTGTCACGCAAATGCACCAAAAATCTCCCGGTTTTAAACCCACAAAACCCATTTCAGGCACAGGTGTGCTCAGATCGTTGCCCATTTTTTTAGAAAAATTTAAAAACGCGGCACTCATTTGCGCACACATGGTATGTTGACCTAAGTCGGTGGTGGCTGTATGGCAAAAACCATTTCGAAAATATCCAGTAATAGGGTCAAAGCAGCAACTGGCTAGCGGCTCACCAAAGACATTAAAACGATTAAGTTCAGGATTGGGATGAATCGACATACACACTCAAGGCTTATCAAGGGCTTAAAGCTTATCATAGCAAATCTTTGCATTTCGGTAGCTTTTGTACAAAAGAAGCTAACCTTTTTTTGAATAATCATTTAAAATCATCGCGTTTTTATATTTATAAAGTGAGCTATACATGAACTTTCAGCGTATGACTGACCTCGATTTAGCAGGTAAGCGTGTTTTAATTCGTGAAGATTTAAACGTACCTGTGAAAAGTGGCGTAATTACCAGTGATGCACGTTTACGTGCTGCATTACCTACCATTCAGGCAGCTGTTGCAAAAGGCGCTGCAGTGATGGTGTGCTCACACTTAGGTCGCCCTGTTGAAGGTGAAGCAAAACCTGAACAGTCATTGCAACCTGTGGCCGCTTATTTAACGCAAGCTTTAGGTCAAGAAGTAAAATTACTCACTGACTATTTAGAGGGTGTTGAGGTTGCAGCCGGTCAAGTGGTCTTACTTGAAAACGTGCGTTTTAACCATGGTGAAAAGAAAAACAACCCAGAACTTGCACAAAAATATGCAGCGCTATGCGATGTATTTGTAATGGACGCTTTTGGTACAGCACACCGCGCTGAAGCTTCAACAGAAGGCGTAGCACGTTTTGCTCAAGTGGCCGCAGCTGGTCCTTTACTTGCAGCAGAGCTTGATGCTTTAGGTCGTGCGCTACAAACTCCTGAAAAGCCAATGGTTGCCATTGTTGCTGGTTCTAAAGTATCAACTAAACTTGATGTACTCACGTCATTGTCTGATATTTGCGATCAATTGATTGTAGGTGGTGGTATTGCCAATACATTCTTGGCGGCTGCCGGTTATAACGTAGGTAAATCCCTGTGTGAACACGATTTAATTGATACAGCAAAAGCGATTGCTGCCAAAGTGTCTGTACCATTACCAACAGATGTTGTGGTGGCCGATGCATCACAAATCAGCTTTGATGACTTCTTAGGTTCACTCGCTGCTGCAAAAGCGGTAGTGAAAAAAGTAGCCGATGTATCTGACAACGATATGATTTTAGATGTTGGTCCAGAAACGGCACAAGCCTTTGCTGAAATTTTAAAAACATCTAAGACCATTCTTTGGAACGGTCCTGTAGGTGTGTTTGAAGTTGATCAATTTGGCGAAGGAACAAAAACACTTTCTTTAGCGATTGCAGAATCGGCAGGTTTTTCAATTGCAGGCGGTGGTGACACTTTAGCTGCAATTGATAAATACCAAGTTGCAGATCAAATTGGTTATATCTCAACAGGTGGTGGTGCATTCTTAGAATTTGTAGAAGGCAAAACATTACCTGCAGTGGCAGCATTACTTGAACGCGCTTAAGCTAAAAATCGCGCCAAGATCAAAAAGGTTGACTTAAGTCAGCCTTTTTTTATGTTGCTTCATCAAAGTGTCATATTGAGCTTTTAGAATCTGCTCAACTTAAAGCATCTTTGTTGCTAGGAAAAATAGATGAAATTGAAAATCACGCTTGCAGCACTTATCCTTGGTCCATTACTGTTAACCGGTTGTGGTAAAAAAGAAGCACCTGCTGAGACCACTACAGCAGAAGTTGCAACCACTGAAGCGGCAAACATTACGCCTGAACAACAAGCCGCGATTGATGCAATTGATCAACCGATTATGGATGAAAACAATACAGATGTAGCCGCAGAAGTTGCAAATGCTGCACCAAGCACAGCAGAAGCTTCAGCTGCAAGCGCACCATAAGTTTGATGTTGTTATAAAAGTCCCCGTTATGACGGGGATTTTTTATGAAATAGTGTTTTTTATTGCTGAATTACATGGTTTGAACATGTAGAATATGCTGCATTACCTGGGAGGACATTATGGCTCTTATTTCATTGCGCCAGCTCTTGGATCACGCCGGCGAACATGCTTACGGCGTACCAGCATTTAACGT
>NZ_CANQLZ010000108.1 GCF_947624825.1 uncultured Acinetobacter sp. | reverse complement strand
TTATATGACCTTCTCAATCCATGGGGTGTAAGTTCAATATTTAGTTTTTTACATATTTTCTCTAAGCTATCGTAAGGATTGACAATATGACCACATTCAGCACCCTTACTGCTAAATATGAATTTAGAATCAGAATTTTTCCTTAGTTCTAAAAATAGGCTTTCAACATATGCCGTCAGAGGAATTAGGCGACCTTCATCTTCAATTTTATCTCTAACTTTTGCTGTTTTCCATCGAAAATCGACATCTGTCCATTTTAATGAAAGTAGCTCATTCTTTCGGCAACCAGTGATTAAACTACATATTAAAAAAATCGCAATTTTTCTACTGGTTAACTTATTTACCTCTTCAAACTGAAGATCCAACCGTTTTAGCAAAAGCTAAAGCTACAAAAGAATACGCGAGTATGAGTGATATTGAATATCGAATGATCAAAGGGACAGATGCCGATGCTCATCTTTATCAGCATTTGATTGCTGGAGGGAATGTGGCGGAAAAAGCCGGGAATCTTCTTAGTTAAATAAAAGAGGCCGTGGCAAATGCCACGGTCTCTTTTATTGTATATGGGTAAATCAGGGTAAATAAAATTTTAAATAATACTGATAATTTAAAGGGTTAATCGCTGAGTTAAATTGCCACCACCTCAAAAATGATAAGAAACTTTATTCAACTATCTTCGAGATAACACTGTAATCTTTAATCCTGTAGGTAAATTCGGTTCAAATTGGACGGCGTAAGCATATTGTTGCAGCATCATCTTGACCAAAGACAACCCTAAACCATGACCTTTTTGTTGTGCTGACTTGCGCCAGAAACGTTGCCCCAAATACAGAATATCTTCAGCATTTAAATGTGTACCATTATCTTGAATGCAAAACGTATTTTCCTGCATGCTCACCTCAATCACATCAGCGTTTGCATGTAATAAGGCATTTTCAAGTAGGTTTTTAACAACGGCATATAAGACAAATTCAGGTAATGCTAAATCACCAAGACTGTGCCAATCGACTTGAATTTTAGAGGTTGCTTCAGGATAAATGAGCGCTAAATCATGAATTACCTGAGCAACAACAGGTTTAATTTGAATGCTTGCTGTGATTTGTTCAAAAGATTGATCGGTATTCGACAGCATTAGTAATTGTTCAAGTAATTCAGAATAACGATGAATACTTTGATTGGCTTGATCTAAACGCTGTTGCAATTTGGCATTGCCGTCATTTTGTGCCATCAGTTGTGCCAATTGCACATTGGTTTTAATTGCAGTTAAAGGACTGCGTAATTCATGTGCTGCATATGCACTAAAGACTTTTTCATTTTCAAGGCTTTGATGCAGTTTATGGACTAAGCGATTCGCATTTTGCACAAAAGGGTAGATCTCTGAGGGCATGGTATTGGCATCTAAGCTTGTGAGATATTGGCTTGCTTCATTGAGCGATAAATTTGACTGACTTAAATGACTAGCAACCTGATCCAAGGCTCTAAATTCCCGACGAATAATCAAAACAATTAAGCCGATGCACAACAATAATGACAAGGTCAGCGGAATTAAGACCGATTGCAAAATTTGTTTCAGTAAAGACTCTCGCAGAAACATACGCTCTGCAGCTACCACTTGAATCTCACCGCGACGCAATACATAACTGCGCCATTGTGTCTCACCTTGTTGCCAAGTACTAAAACCAATCGCTTGCTGACTTAAATCTTTCGGTGCACCGCGTGTTTTGGCAATCACATGCTGTCCTACACTGATGTCAGAGCTAAATAATGATACTTCGCACGCGATCAATTGTTCTTGGTCTGTGGAATGAAGTTGTTGGGCTAAGGCAGACTCATCCAAGCTTTGCAGTGGTAATTGTTGAATTAGCCGTGCCACCATTTGTGCGGAGGCATGTAGACGTTGATCTAGAGTCTCCTGTAGACGTTTTTGTAAGTCGATATACAGCCAAACAAACACCACACTCCATAAGCCGATCATCACAGCCAGAAGACTGCTGACCAAGCGCCATTTTAAGCTGTGTGATTTTTGCATGGAATTGACTCAGCAATTTTAAACATATAACCGACACCCCGAATGGTCTGAATATAGTCCGCATTCAATTTTTGCCTTAAGTGATAAATATGGACATTCAGGGCATTACTTTCAATGCTATCTTGAAAGCCGTATAACTTATCTAACAGCACTTCATTTTTGAGCACTTGATTTGGATGGCTCATCAAGGTTTCAAGCAAACTGTATTCACGTCGTGAAAGCTGAATCATTTGATCTTGATAATGGACTTCTTGAGTGTCTTTATTGAGCTTTAAGTGGTCAAATTGAATGACATTCGATGAAAAACCGCGGTGACGGCGGGTGAGTGCATGAACCCGTGCAATTAGTTCATCCAGTTCAAAGGGCTTGGTTAAATAGTCATCGGCACCGACATTTAAGGCCTCAACACATTGCTGGGTCTGTAATCGTGCGGTTAAAACCAAAACAGGAACATGAATGTGATCTCTGCGCCATGATCGCAGTAAGTCTAAACCATCTTGATCCGGTAGGCCTAAATCCAGCAAACATAAATCGACTGCACTGTGACGGATAAAATAATCTGCATCACGCGCATGACTCACATGTTCTACTGAAATATTTAAAAAATCCAAAGTGGCACAAATACTCGAGGCAATATATGGATCATCTTCAACCAAAACAACAAACATAGCGTTTTCCTGACTTCCTGCCTGTATTTTATAAATGATTTATCTTGTTAATGCTCCCTTAATTTATGCTTTTGCATAATCAACCAAAATAGATTTAAGTCGGGTATTAAGGTCATCTATGCGTATAGGGTTAGCAGGGCTGTGTGGAATGTTCAGCATTTTGAGTATGCAAAGTGCATCCGCTGATTTTTTACCCCCTGATCAAGCATTTTCTTTTCAGGCTGTATCCACAGCTCAAGACCAAGCCAGTTTCACGTGGCGTATTGCTGATGGATATTATCTATATCATGATCAGCTTAAAGTCATTGAAAATGGCAAAGCATTATCACTGCAACTGCCTCGTCCACAGCAAAAAGATGACCCCAATTTCGGCATGACTGAAGTACATTATGGGCAAGTGCAAGCGACTGTCGCTATGCAACCAAATCAAAGCTATAAAATCGAATGGCAAGGCTGTGCCGAAAGTGGCTTATGTTATCCAGTACAGCGTACTGCCATTCACACCGATGCAGATGTCTTACTGCCGGCAAGCAAGCTGAGTCAGCAAAGCACAACCCAAAAGAAATTATTAGATGCCGTTACATCGTCGTCGTTACCCAATACTACAATACCAGTAGAACTACAGGCAAAAAACACTGAAACTGCAACAGCTGTAACGCCAGCCAATACAGCAGAAGTTAAAGAGGATGAAAATGGCTTAAGTCCCTCTTCTGAAGTGACTGCTTTCATAGAACTTAGCGAAGCCAGTGCACCAGAGCTAGAGGATGCCTTGATGATGCAAGCAAGTTCTGAATCTGTGACTATAACGAATGCTGAACAGCGTACGAAGCAGGCCGATTGGAACAACGACCAGTACTTCTTTTATTTACTTTCAACAGACAATATTGCAGTGAATCTGATCATCTTTTTAGGTTTAGGGGTATTGCTCGCATTCTTACCTTGTTCCTTACCATTGATTCCGATCTTATCCAGTATTTTAGTGCAACGTCATCGTGGCTATCGTGCCGGCATGATTGCTGGTGTCTTTGTGGTCGGAATGGCATTGATTTATGCCTTGATGGGTTTAGCTGTGGCAGGACTCGGCTATAACTTCCAACGTTGGTTACAAAGTCCCATCTTTATTGGGGTGTTTGCCGTGATGTTCGTGCTGTTTGCATTGAATTTATTTGGCGTATTCCAGTTGTCTTTACCACAAGGTGTATTACAGCGTTTAGATCAATGGCAACAACGACAAAAAGGTGGAACCTTATGGGGTTCATTCATTATGGGCATGATCTCTGCGCTAATCGTCGGACCCTGTATGAGTGCGCC
>NZ_CANQLZ010000107.1 GCF_947624825.1 uncultured Acinetobacter sp. | reverse complement strand
ATACGTTTTGTCCGTTCAACCATACGTTTTGTCCGTTCAACCATACGTTTTGTCCGTTCAACCATACGTTTTGTCCGATAACCATACGTTTTGTCTCAATTTATCCACATAGTTATCAATAGTAAAAAATTCTTATGATTTAAGTTGAAAATATGCGTTCAAGCTTATTTTATGAAAATGGCAAGCATCCTATTTTTAATTCCAAATAAATGATGAGATTTTAAACATTATCAATACATTTTGTCCGATAGAGATGCTTTTTTTCAAAAAATTGGTTTTTATTTCTGTAAGAATATGAGAATTTTCTTATTAATTTTTATTTAAATGACAATAAAGGCATTGAATAATAAAGCTTTTGGTTGATTTTAGTTTTATCTTTTATATAAACATACGTTTTGTCCGATCCATTTTACTTGGCTATATTTTATAAAATGACCATACATTTTGTCCGTTATTGGTGTTTTGCTAAGAACTTTAAAACCATACGTTTTGTCCGTAAATAAAAAGAGGGTATTTTTGTTGATTTCAATACAAAATATTATTAATGTATGGTTATGAGGTTGTGATCACGGATCTTGATTTGAAAAGTAAAGAATTAACGAAATCTTCGTCTCGTCGTGTTCAATACACTGACTTAGTAGCTACACGTAATGATATGACAACGGCAAATTATAGTTATGAAGCCAATGAGGAAAAACTCGTTTATTGTGCTATGGTTGCTGTGCGAAAAAATGAGTTGAATCAAAATATTCGTTTTGATCCAGATGAACTAATTACAATTAGTGCAGCGAATTTTGGGGAGTTGATTGCGGAAAAAGATTTAGATAAAGATGTAATTACAGCAAGTGAATTATATGAAATTCATCGCTATGGTGAAAAAGCTTTACAACGAGTCTATGATAGCTATAAGCCTAAGGTAATGTTAATAAAGAAAAAAGATGATCCTAATCCTATTAAAGTACCCATGATCATCTATTGTCATTATAGTAAAGAAACGAAATGCATGCAGATTCGTTTTGCTAAAGAATTTTATAATTATTTCTATAATTTAATTAATCCGACAGGGATGACACATTCATTCAGCACCCATCAAATTCGCTATGTGATGCGGATGCGTTCTAATTATGCTATGCGAATATATAGAATCCTCAATTCTGAACTATGGAAAGCCGAGTCATTAGGTGTTCAACAAATACATGATATCAGTTTGGAACGACTACGTTTTGCTTTGGATATTGAAGATAAATATAAACTGATTGATAACCTAAAAAGCCGTGTTTTGAACGTTGCTAAAACACAAATTAATAAGTTGAGTAATTTAGAAATTGATTATGAAACAATTAAAAATGGAAAATTTGTTGTCGGTATCCGTTTTCATTACAAAATGAAAGATAAGCATCGTAATCTTATTTTTCAACGTATTATTGATCGTTTAAAAGAAAAGCATCTTAAAAATGCAATTCCATATTGTGATGATGGATCTCATTTTCAAGATAAAGAACGTATTCAATATATTAAACCAGTCACTCGGTTGAGTCCGAAGCAAATTACAGTTTTAGTCAATTGTGATGTTTTTTTAAATGACTATGGTTGTTTTTTAGGTAGTTTAGATATGATTACAGCTAAAAAAACTATGCGTAGTTTATTAACAAATAAGCTTGATATCTTGAATAATCATAAATTGATTGATTTAGATTATTATTTTTGGATACAAGCAAAACGAAATATGAATATCTTTAAGAAAGATGCAGCCGAAGATAATATGGCAGATCATGAAGATAAAAATATTTTAGATTCTGATATGGATGAAATTTTTGATCCAGCAGAAGATCAGTTACCGTTTTAGTAAGAACTTTCTCTGAAACTTTTTAATGAACAGCGTATCCAATATTAAAAAATATTGGATACGCTGTTATAAATTTCCACAGTGGAAATTTATATTTTATAGAGATTCATCTAAACTCGAAAGAAACGCTTCTAATTTTTCTAACTTTTCTTGACTCAGTTCAATATTTAAACTCGTGCGAATGTTAAGGACTGTTTTGCCATTAAGATTTTTTTCCATTTTAAGCGAACCAAATTTAAGACCATCCTTATTTTTTAAGACCATTTTATTCACGAGAGCATTACTTTCAATCTTTTGATTTTTTTTGTTAACTGTCTCTTTGAACATTAAGGTTTTTTCTATCTCATAAATGAATTTTTTGGATGGACGATTTGTTTCTAAAAATTCATTCAGATATTTTTTCCATATGGTGAATGTGGCATCATCAACGCGTTGATGATTAAACTTTAAAACCAGTTTATTTAATTCAGTTAACAGTTGTTGTGCGGTTGCACCTGAAATCGCTTTGGGATGGGTTTTTAGGTCTTCTTTTATATAGTTTGGTAACTTATAAAAGCTCATGAGTCTAAAATACTTAGATTGATCTAATTGATATTTTTGAGTAATAAATTCGATATTTTGTAGCGTGTCACCAAACTCATCACAGTGTTTTTGTATGGCATTGACCAATTCAAAATCACTCAGGTTTGACCGATGTAAATTATCAATTAATGAAATTAAAGCGGTTTTTTCTTTTGATTGATCATCTCGAATAATTGCACGAATCGTCTTATGTTTTAATACATCACGAACAGCGCGAAATCGCATTTCTCCACCGACAAGCTCATATTTTTCTTCTTTTTTAATGACAACAATCGGATAAATTTGTCCATTCGTGGTAATACTGGTGGCAAGAGTTTCAACGTCTTGTAAAACCCGATCGGTAATAATACGAGGTTGATGCTCTGAGAAGTGAATCAGCTCTACGGGTAGATCAACAATATGATTTTCAGTTGATGATGAGCCTAATGCAACTTTTCCTGTTCCTGCTGCATTAATAAATGCCTGTTCCATTTCAAAGGGATCATCAAAATCGACAATGAGTGGTTTTTTCGCCATTATAGGATCTCCACCAAAAATTCATTCAATTCATCTTTTGCTTTGCTGCTGCCCATTTCTAAGACTGATTTTCCTTCGATCATGGCATCTCGGAATTGTTTACGATCACGCACAATAGTATTCAATGTTTTTACAGACTTGACTTGCTGAAGTAGTTCTAACGCAGCATCAATTTCTGTGGATTTAGCATTGGTTGGTGCTTTATTTAAGACGACAAAAGTTTCTAATTTTGTATTGACCTGTTTAGCTGCATTGACCAATCTGAGTACAAAGGGCAGCACTTCAATATCTGTTTGACTGGGTTGTGTGGGAATAATAAGAACGTCCGCGATTAATAGGGCTGAACGAAATTCAGCTGAATCACGTCCTGCAACATCCAATACAATATATTTATGATTTTGTTGTAACTGGTGTAGTTCTTCTTTTAGATTCTCTTTCCGTGCAATGGTCGTAATAGCATCTTGTGTTCTGCGTTTACTCCATTTGATAGCGGATAGTTGATCATCTCCATCGACAAGAATAGTTTGACCTTTTTTGCTTAGTGCAACAGCTAAATTCGTTGCGAGTGTGGTTTTGCCAACACCACCTTTTTGATTGGCAATTACATAGATTGTCATGGGTAAAATAGATAAAAATTAAATTTATTTTAACATAAAAAAAATATTTTTAAATTTCCACTGTGGAAATTTAAAAAATAAAGATCTCTAAAGCTAATTTTATTTTTTATTTATGAGTTGTAATACGTACTAATTTAGATTTTGACGAGTGACATAACCCAATTGAACCTGGACTGCTCCCAGTATCCTAGATACGAGATAGCCTCATTTTGAAGCTGCCTCAAAGGCTTCTGGACTCTTCCTATCAAGATACGAATGATGCCTAATTTGATTGTAAAACATCTTGATATAATCAAACACATCTGCACGAGCCATTTCTCGTGTTTTATAACCCGAATCATGGATAAGCCTAGTTTTATATCGTTGTAAATAGAGGCTTGTTCTGATGGCAGATTTGATAAGCACATAATGACGCATAAATCCCAGCGAAATAACCCGAAATGGAACGATGACGACTGCTTACTAGGTTATATTGTTGCTTCAATAAGCTAAAGATCGTCTCGATTTTATTGCGCTGTCTCAGCATAAGCTCATCCTCTAATGAGAGTTCTAATGGTCGCATGTTCTTGCGATGATATGTAATTAATTCAATATTGAACCGTACCGGGTTTGTCGGAGAGTCAATATTCTGAGAGACTATCCCGATGACAAAATTAAAATATACCCCTGA
>NZ_CANQLZ010000106.1 GCF_947624825.1 uncultured Acinetobacter sp. | reverse complement strand
CCAAAGGTAAAACTGGGCGTGCTGACCAAGCCTTAAACTTAATTCAAAAACTTTATGGTGTTGAAAAACAATTAAACTACGATAGGTGCTGCGGTTCACTACACCTTAAATCAATGGGATAAACTGCAGGTTTACCTTGAACAAGGTGAAGCCGCTATCGACAACAACCGTGCAGAACGAGCAATTAAACCCTTCGTGATTGGCAGAAAAAACTGGCTCTTCTCCAACACCCGAAGTGGCGCTCGTGCCAGTGCATTACTCTACAGCTTAATTGAAACAGCCAAAGCCAATGGCATCCAACCTAGTGCTTACTTAACAGCCTTGTTTGAGCAACTGCCGCACTGCAAAGAAAACGACAAACTCGACCACCTGCTGCCCTGGGCCATCAAATTTTGTTCTGGTCTAATTCAAATAGACACTTCAATGAGAGACAATAGATCCAGTCTAGCTTGAGGTGAATGATGAATCAAAAGCGTAAATATAAAACCTACTCTAAAGAGTTCAAAGAAGAGGCTGTATCCTTGGTGACAGAACAAGGTTACAGCGTTGCTGAAGCAGCTGAAGCGGTCGGGGTAAACCCCAACCAGATTTATAATTGGAAGAATCAACAAGAAGAGCAGGTTAAGGGCACCATGCTGAACGACAATGAACGTACCGAACTGATAAAGCTCCGCGCTGAAAATAAGCGTTTAAAAATGGAGAAAGACATTTTAAAAAAGGCATCGGCCTTCTTCGCCAAGGAAATGAAATAGGTTTTAAGTTTGTTCATTCCAAGGTGCAAGAAGGCTACTCAGTAAGCCTGTGTTGTAAAGCTTTAGGCTTAAGTCGTTCAGGCTATTACGCTTGGGAAAAGCGTCCAGCACAGCTTATCACTAAAGATACGCTGATGCTGTACCGCGAAGCTAAGCAACTATTTAAAGAAAGTCGTTACAGTTTAGGAAGCCGTGAGTTGATGAAAGCTTTGCGTAAAAATGGTTATTTTATAGGCCGCTATAAAACACGCACAATTATGCGTAAGCTTGGTTTAGTTGTTCGGCAGCGAGTGGCTTACAAGGTAACGACTAAGCGTGACGAGCGCCATTTAGCAGCACCTAACTTGGTGAATATGTACTTTAATCCAGCCCAACCTAATCAAGTATGGGCAGGCGATATTACCTATTTAAGAACCGGACAAGGTTGGATGTATTTAAGCGTTGTTATGGACTTGTATTCTCGCCGGATCATCGGCTGGTCTATTAACAAACGCATGACAAGCGACCTTGTCTTACAGTCGGTTAAGCAAGCTTATTGGCTTAGAGGGCACCCAAAAGGTGTTATCTTCCACAGCGACCGTGGCTCACAGTACACCAGTAAGAAGTTAAAAAACGCGTTGACTAAGCTAGGTATAAAACAATCGATGGGCGATGTTGGAGCTTGTTGGGACAATGCCGTTGTTGAACGCTTTTTTGGCAGTTTAAAACACGACTGGATACTCAAAGCTCAACACCCAACTTACGAATCTATGGCAGCCGATGTTGCTGCGTATATGAAATATTACAACCTAAAAAGGCTTCATACGTCTAATGGTGATATGACCCCAGTTGAGTATGAAAATTATCAATTAAAAGTGTCCACTTGGGCTTGACCAGTACACTTGGAGCAGGGTCAGTTTCGTGTGCAGCCAACCAGCAAAGGCCAAAAGCTACTAACGCCTGCCGGACTACAACTTTTAATTGATGGCATTGAAGTGCAAAAATACCGGCAATTTAAGCGTTTTAAAGGTGCATAAAAGGCAAGTTTTGGTAAAATTAGTGCCATGAATTTAACCACTTGCACACCTACCCCCCAAGCAGCTTCTTCGGCTTTAGCCCAAGAGAATGCGTGGTTGCGTGAACAAGTTAAACGTTTGCAACATCAGTTAGACTGGTTCAAAAAACAGTTGTTTGGCCCCAAGTCTGAAAGGCAGGTTTTTGACCTAGCCGAACAAGGGGAGCTGTTCCAAGCCGCTGATGCATCAACGGCGCAAGCGTCGCAAGCACCGCAGGAAGAAGAAAAGCGTAGCGTTCGTTCGTATCAGCGGGGCACGGCAAAAAAACAGCGTGACGAGGACTGCTTAAATGCGACGGGGTTGCGCTTTACTGCCGACGTCCCTGTGCAAGTTGTTCAAAATCTACCGCCTGAGTTAACTGGCCCCAATGCTGATCAATACGAGATTATTGGAACTAAAACAACCTATCGGTTAGCACAACAAGCCGCTAGCTACCTTGTTATTCAGCATGAGCGCCCTGTTTTTCGTCTTAAAGGGGTTGATAATAAACCCGTAACAACAGCCGCAGCGTTTAATGTACTGGATAACAGCCTCGCCGATGTCAGCTTGTTGGCTGGGTTATTGGTCGATAAGTTCCAGTTCCACTTACCCCTCTACCGTCAACACCAGCGTATTCAACAAGCGGGTATCACCGTCAGCCGCAGCACCCTAACCAATTTAGTTAAACGCAGCATTGATTTATTGCGCCCCATCGTTGATGCCCAAACCGACAGCATTTTACGCAGTCGAGTGCTGGCAATGGATGAAACACCCATCAAAGCCGGTCATCAAAAACGGCCTGGGGCACAAAAAGGCAAAATGAAATCCGGGTGGTTCTGGCCAATGTATGGCGATGCCGATGAAGTGGTGTTTACCTACTCAAATAGTCGAGGCAAGCTTCATATTGAGCAAGTGCTGAAATCACAGTTCTCAGGCACGCTTATCAGTGATGGCTATGCCGCTTATGCACGCTATGTTGCCGCACAAAAAAACATCACTCATGCCCAGTGTTGGGTACACAGCCGCCGCTATTTTATTGAAGCCCAAAAAGAACACCCAGAAAAAGCCACCGAGGCACTGCAGCAAATTGCCAAGCTGTATCAAAACGAAGCAACCATCAAAAAGCTAGGACTCAGCGGCCAGAAAAAACACCAATACCGCCAAGACCACACCCAACCTCTAGTCAGTCACTTCTTCCAGTGGTGCCAAGGTCAACTGGAAAACTGCGGCCTGTTACCCAGTGATCCACTGAGTAAAGCACTTAATTATGTGCTCAAACGTGAAGCCAGTCTGAGTGTCTTCTTAGAAGACCCAGACGTACAACCCGACACTAATCATTTAGAACGCACCCTGCGCCCCATTCCACTGGGCCGTAAGAACTGGCTGTTCTGCTGGACAGAACTGGGTGCTGAACACTTAGGCATTATCCAAAGCCTAATCAGCACCTGCAAATTACACGACCTCAATCCCTACACCTACCTAGTCGATGTATTGCAGCGAATCAGCCAGCACCCGGCTAGCAAAGTTAACGAACTAACCCCACGGCTGTGGAAAGAACGATTTGCCGACAATCCATTACGTGCGTTAATCGACCCACGCCACCCTCAGCGACAATCAAGCCTGTAGAGAATAAACA
Source organism: uncultured Acinetobacter sp. (assembly GCF_947624825.1). Lineage (GTDB taxonomy): Bacteria > Pseudomonadota > Gammaproteobacteria > Pseudomonadales > Moraxellaceae > Acinetobacter. The sequence goes on along the minus strand of NZ_CANQLZ010000106.1, from coordinate 856 downwards.
CCATGAATTTTGAAGGTTTTACACTGGATCAGTTACTTGAACTGAACCATCTAATCTGCCGCCGTATTGACGAATTACGTGAAAAAGAAACCCTTCAGGCTTTAGTTAGGCTGCATGTAGGCATGAAAGTAACCTTTGAAGCCCGAGATGGGATTAAGGTGGGTTTAGTAACCAAAATTAATCGAAAAAGCGTGATAGTGTTAGGCAAAGACGACGATGGGCGTAAACAATACAAAGTCTCCCCAGAGCTTCTGACGCCACTTAAAGAAGTTAAATAGCTTATTTTAGGTATGAGTCAAGAACGCCCTAGAATGAACGCTTACCTGCAAAGAAAACAACAAACTCGACCACCTGCTGCCCTGGGCCATCAAATTTTAAGCAAAAAAACCGGCCAGGATAATTGTCGCTAGATTAAATAGGTGGGGTTGCTGTTACGCTTACGCAATAGCGATCAATTCGAGGGTTATTCAAATATAAAGTTTCAAAAGCATCCAAACTTAAAAGCAAATCTGCTCTATTTTTCTCGCTCCCAATCTTTGGCGTATCAATTATATTGAAATTATGCTCAACGATTTGGTTTTTGAGCGCTTTCTTTGCTGCGCTTTGATTCCCATACGCTGCTTTTATTGCAAATATGCAATTATAATCTTCATCTGTACTTAAAAATGAATTCATCACCTCCTCCAGAACAAAATCAGATGAGGCGACATTTTCCATGTCAATATAAACAGCGATATTCAAATTTTGTTTTCGCATACTGCTCCATTCTATTTTTTTCAGCTAACGAGGCTGTAGAAAAACCTGTTTTCAGCCAGCTTTTCCCACCAACAGCTCGTTTTCTGTTATTTATATTTTG
>NZ_CANQLZ010000105.1 GCF_947624825.1 uncultured Acinetobacter sp. | reverse complement strand
GTGCTTGACTCTTGCAGTTAAAAACAGGACATTTTAAATGGTTTATCGCATAGACATTTTAATTGGTGAATAACACATGTGTTAAACATCATAAAGATTGGTTTTTTAAGCGCTCTGCATGATTGATTTGATAGCGCGCTGTGTCTTAAGCTAACTTTTTAGTCAAGACATTAAAGTAGGGTGTATTTTATTACTTTAAGCCCAAATCACCAATACAGCGGCAACAACCACCAAAATTAATCCCCAATGGTCACGTTGCGCTAATTTTTCTTTAAAGAAAAACATGGAAATGAGTAAGCTAAATAAAATCTCAATCTGACCTAAAGTTTTCACAATCGCTACAGATTGTAGACTCATTGCACTAAACCAGCCTAAAGAAGCCAAAAAGCTACAGATACTTACTTTTACACTTAAGCCCAGCCGTTGCGATAATGCGTATAAAGTTTTGCGACTAAACAATCCTAAATACAAAAGCATACTGACGCATTGAAACGTAATCACCCAAAATAATACCCAAGCTGCACGATGCAAATATGGCAGCATTGTCAGCTCTAAACTCGCCTCTCTGACCAAAAGGGAAGTAATAGCAAAACATAAACCACTGGCTATGCCAATACTTAAGGTGGAAAAAGAGAGAGCCTTAAGCTTACGACCACTACTTAAAAGAAATACAGCAATCCCGCCCAAGAGTACGCCAAACCATGCATATACACTCAAACCTTCATTTAAAAAAATAACAGCAAGAATAGCAGCTAAGATGGCTTCACTTTTAGCTAAACCCACCCCAATGGCATAATTTTTTTGTTTAAATAACTGCACCATCAAAGCAGTTGCAGCAATTTGAGTTAAACCTGCGATCACCACATATAGAGTAAATTTTAAACTAAAATGCACCTCTGCCTGAACAGGATACGTAGAGTACATCCACATTAAGTAGGCTGTGGCTAGCGGTACAGCAAATAAGAATCGTGCAAGTGTTACACCATAAACGTCTACTGTACTGCTTAATTGTTTTTGAAAAGCGTTACGCCAAGCCTGCATAAAAGCAGCCATAAGCGTAAATAAAATCCAGCTCACAATTTCATCTCATGTTTAATTGTTTGTAATGTACGCCTATGGTTGTTCCTTTTCACCTTTTTATTGATGAAAAATTATTTTAATTTATTTGATGTTTTTTGACTTTAAATGTTAAATTTACTTAGGCTATTTTTAATAGTAAGATATTGAGAGCAGTAAGGTTCAATACTGCTCTGATTTGGTCAATTCTTTGTATAAAGATATGCTCATGCTTAAAATCGGTAATTGATTCCTGTATAGATGGCTCTTGCCTCACCAGGTGTAGCACGAGCATGATCTTGCCCCATATCATTAAATCCTGGGGTGATCGTCGCGCTATATTTTTGTTGAGTTAGGTTTTTTGCTTCAAGCCATAGATCTACATTAGACCAAATACTCGGCCAAGCAGCTTGTATACCCCATATTTGATAAGCATCAGTCTGATGGGTATTGGCGTAGTCAATTGTTATAGCACTGGCATATTCTGTATTTAGCCCAAGCCACCAGCCTTTTGGATGCTGATACTTTAAATGCGCCTGATAATAATGACGCGGTAAACCTGCAAGTTGATTATTCTGAAATAATGGATCATTTTGATAATAGAAATCACTTAAGGTATAGGCTTGTTTTAAACTCACCAAGCCAGCAGTTTCACTTTCCCAAAGTGACGTATTTAACGCAATTTCAAGGCCCTGATGAATGGTAGCACTGGCATTCGATTCAGCAATCACTGGATGAGGATTAGGTTGTAATTGCACCATTAACAGCTCATTTTCTAATTGGCTATAGTAGTAGCTGATTGACCACTCACCTAAAGCATGTTGACCATGCCCTCCCACTTCAAAGCTATGTGCAATTTGAGTTTTGAGTCGGCGTGCCGCTTCTTGGCGTCCTGTGGCAGGGCCATTGCCGTCAGCAAAGTAGTGATCAGATCCCCATAACATTGACCATGCATGTGCAGGCTCAACACTACGGCTGAGTGTGGCATACCACTGGGTTTGCTCACTCATGTCATAACGCATACCTAAACGATAAGCGTAATCTACACGTTGCTGTTTTAATTTTTTATCTGTAGATGGTTGAGTGACATAACTGTCACGCTTGGTATATAGACCGCCGATACCTGTGATCCACCAAAATTGAGGGTGAACATGTAATTCATGCTGTAAATTAAGTAAATGATCTTGACCGCGATGCACATAACGACGACTCAGCGTACCAGCAGCATAATCTGCTGTGTCAAAGCGTAGGCTTTCTTTGCCTAATGCAGAATTATGTTGATTGGTAGTTCTTAAATTAAGTTTAAAAAGATGCTCACGTTCTTGCCAAGTAAAAGGTTGTTGCCAGTTTAAATGTCCTGTCAGATCACGATAATCGACCTGTATGCGGTATAAGCTCTCTTGTAAATCCATAGGATAATCGTGATAAGCCAAACTCGCTTGCAGCATACCGCCTTGTGATAATTGCCATGTGGTTTGATAAGCAAGCCAAGTACTACCAGGCTGAACTCTTTGAGCATCAATACTTAACTGATAAGGATTGGCCTGTTGCGGCTCTTGTTGGATTTGTTGCTGTGTTAAACGTCCAGGGGTTTGATGTGCTGTTTCACGGGCACGTAGGTAAAGACGAGTATGTAGCTGATCATTAATTTGATAACCTAAATTGGCACTGATGCCTGTGGCTTTATTTTGACTGTGCTGTTGTTGACCCTGACTTTGGCTATGTGTGGCCGCAACATAGTAATCTAGTGGGCCTAAGTCTTGCCCCATACTCAATTGATATTTTTGATAGCCATGTGAACCTGTAGCTACACTCAGCTGTTGGCCTTGCTGAGTCTTACCCGTATGACTCACATAATTAATCACACCACCTAAAGCCAAAGCACCTTGTTCAAAACCTTGACTACCACGAAGGATTTCAACATAGGATAGCCAACCAGGCTCTAATAATTCATACGGCGTACCACCAGGCCCTGTGAGTGCAATATTATCCAATAATACAGTTGTACCTGAACCATGAGCCCCAGAACCCCGATTGATACCTGATCCGCGAATAGAAATTTTAACGCCTTCATTGCCTGCACTTTGTGCATAAACGCCAGCCTCTAACTTCAACATATCTGCATTGCTTTGCAAGCGCTGTTGATCATTCGCTTGAATAAAATTATGCGCCCCGACTAGCTGATCAAACTGTTGTTGACGTTTTTCTACTTCTGTCTGAGTATTCGCTTGTAATAATAACGTATCTAACTCAATGAGATTTTCAGCATGAATTTCTTGGCTGAGCATCATGATTGCAACAGTTAATAGATGCTGTTTGAAGTGTAGTGTGTATTGCATAGTTCATCCTGATCTATATATTTTTTAGATACTGTTTATGGTGCAGCATCTACTCAGGTGGCTACCTTAACAATATAAGCTCAGATGACAAATAGCTTTTTCTGCCGATTATTTTGTGACTAAATAAATAACAATATAGATAACTTTGCAACTAAATAGAAATTTTAAGACTAAAGGCAGCGCTTAAAATCCATTTTGATCTGTTCATCAAGTTCTTTAAACTTGTTATGTTTAAATAGGTACTTGGAAGATAAAAGTTGCGTAGAACACGTTAGTATCTTGCAAAGCAGAGTGTGTTTTAGCTTGAATTTAAAACTCATAACCTTTTAAAGTTTTTAATGACAAATAGCTGTGATTCGGTCATTAAATGATTAAAGAATATTTTAGGCATCTTGTTGCAATTGAGCTACTAATGTGCAAATAAGAATTTTTTGTAAATTGTGATGAGTGTTTTTAGGAGAATAGACAAAAAATGCCAAAGCCATATTTCTATTCTATGTACTGAGCATTTTCTTTGGCTGAATAAACATCGCTTTCACCTCATCACCTTTCCAAAGTAGGGTGTTTCCCAATTGTATATATTCCCCAACATCAGAATGTTAAAAACTGAGTTGAATAGTGAATATAAGCAGCTTCATTTGTTGATTACCCCCCAATTCGCTGTTTCAAACTGAGTGAAGCGATTGAAAGATGTATCTGGTCAGCATTTGAGGAAAACATTTCCAGAAATCAAACGTAAACTACGAAGTGGCTGTTTATGGTCACGTCAAGTTATAGTGGTAGACAAATCATGATGTAATATACCGAGCTTTATTCACTAGGCATAACAAAGACCATCGTACTTGGCGGTGGCAGCTCGTAACATAATATAACCCGAATCATGGATAAGCCTGATTTTACATCTTTATAAATTGAGGCTTATTTTGATGACAGATTTGATAAGCACAGAGTGATGCATAAATCCCAGCGAAATAACCTGAAATGGAACGATGGCGACTGCTGACCAAGTTGTATTGTTGCT
>NZ_CANQLZ010000104.1 GCF_947624825.1 uncultured Acinetobacter sp. | reverse complement strand
ACTCTCACACCTCGCGGCGCTGGAACCTAAATCCAGTGCGTCTACCAATTTCGCCACGTCCCCAATGGCTGTGTATACTATACAGATCAGTTTTGACTGACAAGTATTTTTTTCAAAAAATTATTTGATTGCTTAAATATAAAACAAAATAGGATGCTTTTAGTCAATTATTCGCTGTAAATGCTGTTTAAGCATCCCATAATCCTGTTCACGGGCTGTTGTTTGCTTATGGGTTAAAGCTTTAAGCACAGGTAAAAACACAGCATAAGGCGCATTAAGCTCTAATTCTAATTGCTGACAATGTAAATATGCCCAATCTAAATAGCTTTTGGCTGTGAGCCGCTGCCCTGCCAACCATTCATATAAAATGATGCCTAAAGCATATAATTCAGTGTATAAGGTTTTGGGTTGCCCATGAAACAGTTCAGGTGCCATATAACGCGGTGTTGCGGTGAGTTGCGCAGGCGCGTTTTGAATGGGTTGTACCTGTTCAAAATCAAGCAATTTTAATTGACCTTGCCACATGACAAAATGCTCATGTTTTAAATCGGCATGTAAATAACCTAAATGATAAAAGTGTTCAATTGACAGCAGCATGGCTAAGATTTTTTTAGCAATCTGCTTAATGCTCAGTTGTGTTGCAATACTTAGCCAAGGCGTGGCATGCGGTAAGATCAAGGCTGTATAACTTGCCTTAAATTCAGCACAATGCGATACATCAAGCTGCTGACAGGGCAATAGATATGCGACATTTTGCATGTGTTGATAAAACTTTAATTCTTGGCAATAGCTGTGTTCAAACTGCATATGCGTGTCACGCAATTGTATTTTGAGCCAATAATGATTGTCATGCTGCTTGAACCGATATAAACGACGTCCATAGGCATGGCTTTTAGCCTTGGTCATGTCTATTAATTGATTCACTTCAAACGGCAATATATTCACGACCTGCATGTTGCTGCGGATTATCCTGAAAAGTAAGTAGCTCTAAACAATGTTGAATGGTTTTCCCAACACGCGCATGGGTTTCAATCGCAGAGATTTTAGGCCAAGTGGCACGCTCCCCTTCGCGTTGCAATAATTTAAACAAGTGCGGGCGTGGGTTTTGCATTAAATAATAATAATGACGCAAGCTGTAATTGCCAAAAATATTCAGATCACCATAGTAACGTTGATCCAACACCCCATAACCATGATCAAGCACACGGCGCACCGCCGGCACACTCCCGACCCGTTCACGGGTAAAATCAAGTACACCGCGCGTAAAGACTTTGCCTTGGCGACGAATAATGCGCTCAGGCCAACTGATAATATCTTTACGATAACGCTCGGCGTCACTTTGCATAAAAGGCACTACATGCGGATTGGTTTGACTGGCAATGGTGTAATTGATGTTATATAGGCGTGCCATTTTCTCTTGCGGGAAATCACTGCGCACACTCCCATCGACCCAACGCGTGGTGGCCATATACGGCGTTTGCTGTCCATCATAACGTTTACTAGTGAGTTTAACTGGCGGAAATAAAATCGGTACTGCACACGATGCCAACACCGCACTCCATACCAATAAGTCAGGTGACGTCAGATTATTCATAATTCGTGCGTCTTGTGAGGCATCATAGGGCGCGACGGCCACGTTAATATGTAAGCCTGAAGCCTTATGCGCCTCAGCAAAAGTCACATCGCCCATATTGCTAATTAAAAATTTCTTTAAATGTTTTACATCGGCCATACCACCACTACCGCGCAAAATTTGGCTAAGTTTACGAAATTTAAAAGCTTCACTCATCAGGTTTTCCCCACTGAGTAAATTTAAAATTTCTGAGGGTTTGGTTAAGCCAATCATCGAGGTGACTATCGCACCAGCACTAGAACCTGATAAAACTTTAGGCAATAAATCTTGCTCAAGCAAAGCTTTACACACCCCTGTATGAAACAAACCTAAAGTTGAACCACCAGAGAACATTAATGCAGGCTGACCATAGGCTTGCTGTGCATGTTGGAAGAATTCTATTTTTTCTTGATGCTGTAATTCAGTACACGCATCAGACGCAATAAAGGCCAAACTTTGACTGACCTCTTCAATATAATCTTCAATAATGCGTTTGGTTCCCACATAAGTGGCACTAAACAACAAAGGGTGTGCGATATTGGCAATGTCGTAAGTCAGACCTTCTCTTAAAATATATATTAAGTCACGACAACGCCCACTGTTACGGTAACGTTTAAGCATCGTTAAGCGATAAGCAATGACTTCAGCATCAAAATACGGCGAACAGTTATCGTACTTCCATTCTTGTGCGCCAGAGGCTTCATCTATTCTTAACGCTAAAGCTTTCCATTCTTCATAACTTTGTGCATGCTCAAGTTGCTGTTTCAGCTGTTTAATCCGATACACTTGATGCGATTGACCCCGCTGTATAAACCCTTGAAACAACATAGACACTCCTTTAGTACGCCCTTAGGCGTTGTGTGTACTGCATGATCATGACTGATGAATTGTATTAGCAAATTTAGCCAAGTTGGTATAGAGTTTTTTCCTATATTTAAACCACCTTTACTTTACAATTATGCCAAGCATTCAACTTTCTGATTCTGTCCTACAAAGTTTAAATCAAGTGTTACAACAGTTACAGCATAGCTTACCACCCTTAAAGCAAGCACCTGATTTTTCAAGTATTGCCTTTAAATGGCAACAAGGCGAGTTACACAGTATTTGTAGTCCGCGCCAAATGACACTTGATGATTTAAAAGGTATTGAACGTCAAAAGCAAAAGGTTGTACAAAATACCTTACAATTTTTACAAGGCTTACCTGCCAATGACGTGTTACTCACTGGTTCACGCGGCACAGGAAAGTCTTCAATTGTACGCGCCTTACTCAATGAATATAGCGCACAAGGCTTACGCTTAATTGAAATTGAACGTGATGATTTACGTGATTTACCTAAGATTCAACAACTAATCCAAGATCGTCCTGAAAAATTTATTGTTTATTGTGATGATTTGGCTTTTAACGCAGAAGATGAAAATTATCGTAGTTTGAAAAGTGTGTTAGATGGTTCTTTACAATCGGGTTCAAGTAATTTTTTAATCTATGCCACCAGTAACCGTCGTCATTTACTGCCCGAATTTATGCATGAAAATACGCCAGTGCTCAAAGCGGATGTACCACAACATACCGAATTACACCCGCAAGAAGCCATTGAAGAGAAAATTTCTCTTTCTGATCGTTTTGGTTTGTGGTTGTCATTTTATCCAATGGATCAAAACTTATATTTAGAAATTGTGGATCACTATTTAGTACAAGCCAAGATGCACTTAACCACTGAAGCGCGCGCTGAGGCCTTACGTTGGTGTCAAAGTCGTGGGCAACGTTCGGGGCGTTCGGCTTATCAATTTTCTAAACATTGGATTGGTTCGCAGCATTTGAAAAATATTTAAAATATATGCTACATTAAGTTCACCTAAAATAAAGGTGAACTTAACTCTCATTTTAAATAAAATTCAGCATTTGATAAAAAATAATTTTTTAAATAAGATAGTTTTCCACAAATTAAATATGATTAAGCATGAAAGCTAGCGAAACCAAGATAGAAGACTTTTTATCCTCCAATAAGACTCAATTTGTAATTCCTGTATATCAAAGGAACTATGCTTGGAATACTTCTGAGTGCTTGCAACTTTTTAATGATATTATTGAAACTGGAGAAAATGATAAAATTAATGCACATTTTATAGGAAGTATTGTTTATGTTCATGATGATGTATATACATCATCCAAGATAAAAGAATTAAATATTATTGATGGTCAGCAAAGATTAACCACTTTAACTTTGGTCTACCTAGCAATTTTGCATTTTGCTATAGAAAGTGATGATGAAGAATTAAAAAGTGAAATAAATGAAACTTATCTTATTAATAAATTTGCTTCGGGTGATGAAAAAATAAAACTCAGAACTACTGACAATAATTTAGATGCTTTAAAATTTTTATTAAGAGCTGACAAAACTGAAGACTACAAAAACTTTTCAAAAATCATTGAAAATTTCAATTTTTTTAAGAAAAAAATTACCTCTGATAACTTGAAAGCTGTTCGAGATGGGTTATCTAAGTTAATGTTTGTGGAAGTCTCTCTAGATCGAGAGAAAGATGATCCCCAAAGAATTTTTGAAAGCTTAAACTCTACAGGCTTAGAACTTACACAGGCAGACCTAATTAGAAACTATATTCTAATGGGCTTAAACCACGAAGATCAAAAAAATATTTATGAGAATTATTGGGAAATAATTGAACAATTAGCGAAAAATGAGACAACCAACCAAAGTTTAGTTTCTGATTTTATTAGAGATTTTTTAACATTAGAAACGAATAATATTCCTAAAAAAGATAAAGTGTATAATGAGTTTAAGTTAAATTATCCTACTACCAGTTTTGAAAAAACTAAAGAAACTTTACAGACATTAAAAAGCCTAGTAAGACATTATAATAAACTTATAAATCCTCAAAATGAACAAGATATAGAGGCGAATTCAAACATGAGGTGCGACAGTTTCAAAAGCCTTATGATAATCAACAAGCTGAGCAAATTTCTCTAATGGT
>NZ_CANQLZ010000103.1 GCF_947624825.1 uncultured Acinetobacter sp. | reverse complement strand
CCACTTACCCAAGTTACGCCTTAAATTTGGCTCAATTAGGGGCGCTTTGCATTTCAAATCTTTGTGCAACAAAGCCAATGTAAACTATAAGCAAGATGATCCTGTGTGGGCATACTTCCAAATCACGCCACCAGTAAAAGATGCACCTGTAGCACCGACTATGGTTGAGCCTGTGGCACCAACAGGACAAGCGAGTTGTGAAGCGGGTGCAGGCTATGATGCAGTTGCATGTACAGCATATCAAACAGCATATCAAACAGCATATGAGCAATATGAAAAAGATAAAGAAACATATGAGCACGGTCTAGCGCAATATAAAAAAGATCTAGATGCTTGGGGCGAGGAAGATGAATCTGCTTATCAGGCGCTTAGTGATGTAATCGAAGCCTATAATCAAAAATTTAGCAATTCAGAATTTAAGAAATGGACACAATACGAAGTCAAAGAAACCAAGTTTAAGAGTGAAGTCATAAATTCTGCTCCTGCTGAAATTGTTGCTGGTGGTGACATCAATCTATATGGTGATGCCTTTACAAATGATAAAAGTTTTGTATTGGCGGGGAAAACACTGAATGTTCAAATTGAGGAAGAAAACTTAAATCATCTTGATGGTAAAGGTGTTGAAATCATCAAGCAAACGGGGACGAGCCAATATACTTATTCCAAATGGCGGGGTGGATTTAAACGCTACCATCAACGCAAATGGGGGGATAAAGTTACCTACAATCCCGCAGATGAAGTGTCAGAGATTGCCTTACCTGTGAATAAATGGTTGGGCAATTTTGAAAATCACACCTCTAACCACAATATATCGAATGTTATTGCCGGTAGCGCTTTGAGCAATGCCACAGCAGGAGAGTTACCAGATCAGCAAGTCGATCGTCAGCAACAAGGTCAGTCTAATCAAGTTACCGTTGATGGTGGACAAAGCCTTTCGGTAAATGGGCAAACTGCTGATGTACCCAATTCGCCAAATCAATTAGATGTGACTTCTCAAAATGATCAAAAGATAGAGGCTGAACAACGCCAAGTTAAATCAGTTGATTCTGCAAAGAATCTACAAGCGGGTGATGCAAATACAGCAATGACCAAAGGTCAGGGTGAAATTGAAATTCGTTCTGTATCTATGGATTTCATGAATCTGCCAAGCAATGCACTGTTTAGTACAACCCAAGACAGTCAGGCAAAATATCTAGTTGAAACAGATCCTGCATTTAGTAATTATAAAAATTGGCTATCATCCGACTATATGTTGGATGCTATGAATATTGATCCAGCGATGAAGCAAAAGCGTCTGGGTGATGGCTACTATGAACAACGCTTGGTTCAAGATCAAATTGCTCAACTGACAGGACACCGTTTCTTACAAGGCTATGGCAATGATGAGGAGCAATATCAGTCATTGATGAATAATGCTTTAAGCTTCGCAAAATTATATAACCTTAGACCTGGTATTGCGTTGACTGCAGCACAGATTGCGCAATTAACGACAGACATTGTTTGGTTGGAAGAAAAAACCGTCAAGCTTTCCGATGGTACGACAACGAAAGCATTGGTTCCGCAAGTCTACGTGAAAGCTCGTGCAGGTGATTTAAAAGGTGATGGTGCATTGATCAGTGCAGATCAAGTCAATATTCAAGTGAAAGGTGATGTTCTTAACAATGCAACCATTGCAGGGCGTGAAGCAATCCAAATCTCAGCGGATAATATTCATCAGTTGAGCGGTCGGATGCAGGCAAACCAGATTGATTTAAAGACGATAAAAGATTTAAACAATATTGGTGGCACGATCACCGCTGTTGGGTCTGCAAGTTTAAATATTGGTGGTGATTTTAACCAAGATAGTACGACACAAACAACCGCAAATAAAATAGGTGCGAGTGAATTTACTCGTGAAGGATTTGATCGTAAAGCGGGGATATACATAACAGGAGCACCGCTGAATTCAGTTAACAGTAACACAGAGAACTTAAGTACCACACTGACCATACGAGTAGACGGAGACACAACGCTGAAAGGTTCAGAAATTGTGAACAAAAATGGTTCGAGTAGTATTAAAACTGAGGGTAATTTAAATATAGGTGGTGTGAACACCTCGATTAATAATCGTGGTTATGCAAATAAAGATAATTTCAATTACGAGAAAAAGCAGGAAGATATTGGTTCTGTGATTCAGAGCGTAGGGGATACCCATTTACAAGCTGAAAATATCACAGTAAAAGGTTCACAAATTTCCAGTGAGCAAGGATCGACCATACTATCAGCCCAGCAAAATATTGATATTTCAGAAGGTCGAAAGTTATCAGATACAGAGCAGGCATTTAAAGTTAAAGAAAAAAGTACGTTTAGTAAAACGGTACGCCAGGGTCATGTACGAAACATGAGTGATGAGGCAATTGCTAGTACTATTGATGGTGAAAATGTCATCCTTGATGCAAACAATATTGATATTCGTGGGAGTAATGTTGTTTCAGATGAGTTGACACAAATTCAAGCCCAAGAAAATGTAACGATTACGGGTGCACAAAATCAATATTTAAACTATTCGGAATCGAGTGTTAAAAAGTCAGGTTTGATGTCGAGTGGAGGTATTGGTTTTAGTATTGGTTCAAAAAAAGAGCGAACAGAACAAGAACAGACTCAGCATACCAATACAGGATCGAACATTGGGAGTTTGAATAGTAATGCTAATATTATTGCAGGAAAAACCTATCAGCAAACTGGCAGTACGGTGTCATCAACACAAGGTGATGTGAATATATTGGCACAACAAGTCAATATCGAAGCGGCTAAAGAACAAAGCACCAGTGATTACAAACATGAGATGGAACAAAAAGGTTTAACCCTTGCAGTCAATGTTCCTGTGGTCACTGCGGTGCAGTCGGTATTAGATTCATCAAAACAAGTCGGTCAAAGTAAAAATGACCGAGTCAATGCTATGGCGACTGCCAATGCTGGATTTGATGCTTATAAAGCTGGGCAATCCCTCGGCAAACTTGCAGGGGCACTTTCCGATGCAAGCAAACTCAATGAATCGATGGAAGTAGGTATTAGCCTCACATATGGCGAACAGAAGAGCAAGGAAACGCGTCATACAGAAAGTAATACTGCGAGTCAAAGCCAAGTTTATGCAGGTGGTACAACCAATATTGTAGCGACTGGTGCAGGCAAAGATTCCAATATCAATATTATTGGTTCTGATGTTGTGGGTCTACAAGGTACCCATTTAGCAGCAAACAACGATGTTAATATTAAAGCTGCAGAACAAAAAGTGATTGAAGAGTCAAACAATAAGAGTTCAGGCTGGAATGCAGGTGTAACCATCAGCAACCAAACAGGACTGGGGGTTACAGCAGGAGGCAATCTTGGAAAAGGCAAAGGAAATGGCACTGACACAAGCTATGTGAATAGTCATGTCGGTTCTAAAGACAGTCTAACGACAATCAGTAGTGGCAATGCGACCAATATTATTGGTGGGCAAATTCAAGGTAAGGGCATCCAGATAGATGCCAATGAACTGAATGTTGAAAGCTTACAAGATAAAGCGACCTATAAGAGCAAACAACAAGATATTTCAGGCCAAATTAGTTTTGGGACAAATGGCGGTAATGCATCAGGCAGCTTTAGTAAGTCGAATGTTGATGCCAATTATGCATCAGTTAATGAGCAGTCTGGCATTTTTGCTGGTGATGATGGCTACCAGATCAATGTTAAAAATAACACGGATCTAAAAGGTGCACTTATTACCTCTACGCAACAAGCAGAAGATCTAAAGAAAAATAGCCTTGATACAGGGACTTTAACTAAATTAGATATTCAAAATGAAAGTGAATACGATGCCAAAGGTATCAGTTTAAGTGCTGGATTTAATGCAGGAAGAACTGGTTCAACAGGACAAAAACAACCGAATATAGTGCCTTCATCGGCAAGTGAAATCGATCAACATGCATCAAGTATTACAGGTGTAAGTAAGTCGATTGGTTTTGGCTTAGACAGTGACAAAGACAGCAGTGTGACTCGAAGTGGAGTCAATACTTCAAATATCACGATACGAGAAACAATTCGTCAGGAAGCCCTGACAGGTAAAACAGCAGAGCAGATCAAATCTGAAATTTTAACGGATCTAACGACTGATACAGCACGAGAAAATAGTGGTACGCTGAAGAACAACTTTGATAAAGAAAAAGTTCAAAGTGAAATTAATTTACAGATGGATGTGACGAAGAAGTTTGATGCGAATCGTCAGGAAGTACGTACGGAAATTAATAAAAGGTTAGATGAAGCTAAAAAAGCCAAAGAAGCAGGCACACTGAGTGAAATTGAGTTTAACAAGAAACAGCAACAACTTCAGACCTTAGGCATATTGGTAGATAGTATTTCAGCGGGCTTGTCAGCACCAACAACAAGTGGATTGGGCATAGCGGCAGCTACATTAAGCCCTGCAGCAAGTCACGAGATTGGTCAATACTTTAAATCTAATGATGCGGAAGGAAGTGCAGCGCATATTTTAGCGCACACTGTGTTGGGTGCAGCAGTTGCAGCAGCAGGTGGCAACGATGCATTGCTTGGGGGAGTTTCTGCAGGTGGAGCAGAAAAGGTAGCTCCTTTACTTTCAAGCTATTTGTATGGCAAAGAGGCAAAAGATTTAACTGCAGATGAAAAATCTACTATTAGTTCAATCACTGG
>NZ_CANQLZ010000102.1 GCF_947624825.1 uncultured Acinetobacter sp. | reverse complement strand
ATACGATAATGCTTTGGCTGAAACGGTGAATGGCTTATACAAAACAGAGGTGATTGAATATTTAAAAGCAGATTGGCGTGGTTTAGCAGATGTACAACTTGCGACATTAAACTGGGTAGATTGGTTCAATAAAGAGCGTGTACATAGTGCACTGGGTTATGTGTCACCTTTTGATTTTGAAGCAATGTACTATGATAAAATTAATCCGTTAGGTCAGGTAGCCTAACTTAAATAAAAAGTCTCCGACAAACCCGGTACGGTTCAGTTTTGGACTCTTTGGTTTATCGGGGAATGTACGTTCAATTAAGCCAACCTCTAAAGCCGGATTTAAATAATTTTTTTTGGAATGTTGCACGATGTGATAAATCTAATAACGACATGAGTTCATTCAGGCTGTATTCCTTCTGTTCCATCTTTTCAATGAGGCGCTTAACTTGATCGCTAGCTTGAGCGGTCACATGATCGCTAGCGTTAAATGCCACAATTGCAGTTAAAATCTCTTTTCAGAATAAAGTCAATAAATGGAAAGAAACTCGACTACTTATATTCACTCACTTGAGATATTATGTTGTTTTTAAATCGTCAATTTAAAAATGGGTCTTTATGAAGATACAAAGCTTTAGTCTTAAAAATATTGGGCAGTTCCAAGATATAAGCGTGTCTTTAGCACCTACGAAAGATTACTCATCTAATGTTACCGTATTCATCGGAAATAATGGTAGCGGTAAAACTTCACTTTTAAAATCTGCCACCACTGCTCTAACTTGGTTTGTAGCCCGCCTAAAGCATGAAAAATCAAATGGTACGCCTATTCCTGAGCAAGTGATTTCTAATGGTGCAAACTCAGCTCTGATCGAAGTTATCGTAAAAGCAACCGACATACAAAACCGTGATCTAACTTATAATTGGCGTATCACAAAAAGCAGAACCGCAAGAAAAGCAGAATTCACAACATCTTTAATTGAATTAAATCAGCTGACGGACTATTACAAACACCGGTTAGCTGAGGATGAAACAACGAGTTTACCACTGATCGCTTTCTATCCTGTTGAACGTAGTGTCATTGATATTCCATTAAAAATACGTGAAAAACATCAATTTTTACAGATTGATGGATATGATAATGCGTTGAATAATGCAGTCGATTTTCGAAGATTCTTTGAATGGTTTAGAGAAAGAGAAGACGTTGAAAATGAGCGTATTAAAGATATTATCTTATTTCTTAAGCAAGACCATACAGATGAACTATTTTCAAAAAAAATCGAGGAATATAATTCTGACAGTTTTAAGGACATACAACTAGAAGCGGTTCGCCAAGCAATCTATGCCTTTATGCCTGATTTTAAAAATTTACAGGTTACACGTAAACCACGCTTGGCAATGGTGATTGATAAAAATGGTAAGCAATTAAATGTCAGCCAATTATCTCAAGGTGAAAAATCTCTGATGGCCCTAGTGGGTGACATTGCACGACGTCTTGCTATGATGAACCCAAAGCTCGATAATCCACTACATGGTCAAGGTATCGTTTTAATTGATGAAATTGACATGCACTTGCATCCTCAATGGCAACGCACAATTATCCATCGATTACAAACTACCTTTCCTAATTGCCAATTTATTCTAACAACTCATTCACCTTTAGTGATCTCCGATGTTCAAGATATTCTGGTTTACGATCTAGAAGATCAAAAGATTACTGCCCTACCATCACTGTATGGACAAGATGCAAATACCGTTTTGTTGCAATACATGGATACAAGTTATCGTAATCCTGTTGTTACTGAACAAATCACCCAAGCAATGGATGCAATTCAGAATAACAATCTTGATAAAGCCCAACTATTAATAAATGATTTGAGGTCAACTGTTGGCGAAAATCAGCTAGACGTTATGCGCCTCATTGCAATGCTCAAAAAAAGATCTCTTGTATTTAAACAGGGTCAATAAATTGCAACACATTATTAAGACAGCAGAACCCGAAAAACTCCGCGAGTATAAAAGGCATCACCCAACTCATCGTTATGATGACCTGAAGGATGATCCTGAACAGATACGCTTAGCTATTCGACAACATTGTTTGGAAGAACAGTCCTATTTATGTGCTTATTGCTGTCGTGCTATTGGTGAAAAAGATCATGACTGTATGAATGAGCACGTAAAACCACGTCACAAGTATCCACAATACAGCTTGGATATGAATAATATTATCGCAAGTTGCACTACCAAAGGATGTTGTGATGATGCGAAGGATAACGATGAAATAGCCATCTCACCATTATCTGAACGCTGTGAAAATGAATTTAAATTTAATCTAAGTGGAACGATTAATGCTGTCACACCTGATGCTAAAGAAACTGTAAAGGTACTCAAATTAGGAGATTCTTTACAGCAGAATCAAAAGTTAGTCGATATGCGCAGACAAGCGATTTCAAGTTTTCTCTTTACTCAAAGTATCGATCCTGATGAGCCAGTTGATATTGAAGATGATGAACTTTTAAAGTTACTTATTGAAGAGCTTAAGGATGCCCCTAATGGCAGACTAACTCCTTTTGCTCCCGTCATTATTAATGCCTTGAAAACATGGGTTGATGGCAACAAGCTCTGACTTCTCTTTTGAAGAGGAGTGTAAGACTAGATTGAAATTAATATATGAATGTATGAGTAAGGGGCTACTACCCCTTACTTATACTCAATTTAATTATGCAATTCACAACAGAGTCTAAAGCCTATTTTCATTCCTTTATATTTACCAGATGAATGTAAAGAAGGCTGTCTACGAAAAACATAGTTATCACCATAAAAACTTGTCAGTTGATCCTAGACAAAATAATCGACAAGACTTCCCTCTAAAGATAACGTAACGTTAACTTTGGAGACATATTGAGGGCTATCTTGCGCAGCAGTGCTGTTCAAGTCCAGAATTTAAACAGCAAGCAATTGATTATGCACTTTCAAACTCACACGAGTCTGTGGCTACAGTCGCCCAGAAATTAGGTGTGGGTTATTCAACATTAGATAATTGGATTCGTGAAACTAAACCAGCAGGTTCAAGCAAACGTCAACTTTCACCAGAACAACAGCGAATCTTGGAATTAGAGAAAGAAGTCAAACAGCTCAGGGAAGCCAATGACATCTTAAAAAAAGCGCATGTGTACTTTCTGACAGATCATGCCAAGAAAAGTACACGGTAATTCAAGATCTAGCGGTGAATAGAGTCACTGTATCTTCTGTATGTAAATGCCTGGGTGTCAGCACTTCAGGCTATTATGCGTGGCGAAAAAGCCAGGCCAATACAGCGCAGAAATATAATGATTTAAAAGCCGCATATTGGCAGCATCATGCACGATTGGGTGCACCTTCATTGGTATAGCTAAAAATTCAATATGAGCTACAATAGAAAAAACACTAAGATTTAGGATCATGACAAAAACATATTCTGTCGATCTACGCGAAAAAGTCATGCAGTTTTATAAAGAATCACAGCATAAATCCAAAACGTGTGAACTGTTTAATATTGCAAGAACCACCCTAGATGATTGGATCTTATCTTACTCGAACAGCAGACTGGTCAGCTCAAACAGCCTAAACCTCAAAAATGCAGGACGCCCTTCGAGAATTCGATATCTTCAAGCCTTTAAGCACTTCGTATAAATACACCTTTTACTCAGGCTAAAGATCTTGTCCCTCTGTTTGAACAACAATTCGGTTATACCGTTGGTTATCATGTCATTTTAAAAGCCCTGAATAAGATGGGATGGACGCGTAAAAAAAGAGTTTTCTTTACAGACAAACCCGGTACGGTTCATCGCGCTGTATTTGAATGGTTCCTACCTCAATGGAAGAAGCAATATGGCGAGGATCATATCCTTTATATTGATGAATCAGGCATCAATACCAATGAAATAGGAAAATATGTTTGTTCTCCAAGAGGCCAAAGATGTCATTCCTTAAAGTCAGGTGGACATGGCACCAGACTCAGCATGATCAGTGCCGTCAGATCAAATGCACCATTCAAATTTATTCAACCTTTAGTGTTTCAAGGCTCATGTATCGGAGTATTTTTCTCTGTTGGTTGGAGGATTTGTTAAAGGACTTACAGAAAAAGGATATTCAGACTAAAAATTATTTGCTGATTCTCGATCATGCCTCAATTCATAAAGGTCAAACGATTGATGATTTAGCAGCAAAATATAAGACAAGAATCGTTTATCTACCTACATATATAGTCCCGATTTTAATCCTGAGCCAAGCTCAAGCACTGCTTGAGGTGCAGCGCAAGACGCAGTAGAGAAAGCATGGTCTGTCTTAAAAAGTAAAATCAGGCACATCTTTGCTCAGAACAATAAAACCATTCAGGAAGCTCTGGATATCGTATTTAATATGATGTAGCTTATGTTTCATATTTGGCTATACATTACTTTTCACGTTGAAGAATCCCCCTTCTGGTCTATCATTGGTATGGCTATATAGAGACTTATTTCTATATTTTTAGAAAATTCTTCTCTTTAGGATTTCCTATTTCTTAGCAAAGAAATATTGTAATGCATCCTGTACCACCACTTGCCAAACCGCATAAGAATGCCCCCCTGTATAGGTTTTAAACATCACATCCTGTATTAGCCCCCGTAAAAACGGACAGTTAACTTGCTAATTTTAGCGATCGAAATTCTCGAGGAGATTTCATTTTT
>NZ_CANQLZ010000101.1 GCF_947624825.1 uncultured Acinetobacter sp. | reverse complement strand
GTGCTCTTCATCGTTATTTCCGTGCTCATCGTTAGGAGGCTTTTCATGCATTTGATCGGTTTGTTTGACAAAAAAGCAGAGAAATTTATTAATTATTTTCCTGCTCCAACTTTGTTGGTTTGTGTTCGTTCGCTTTTGGATAATTCCGAGATTCGGAAATATTTGAATGATTTTTATGTTGCTGATCTTGGCGAATTTAATGACGACAATGGTAATTTTATGCCTAATATTGATGTTGCTGCTTTTTGCAATCCAACTCCTCTTGTCGACTTTTTGAATGTCAAGTGTTCGGTTGAGGACGTAGCTCGGGTTGCGCGTGCTTTTAAAAAGTCTGGCTCTGATTCTTTTGCCGACTGGTTGAAGGACTTGAATATTGTTGTTGATTAATTAACGAAAGGCGAAAGGCCCGACCTCTGGCCTCGCCTTTCGCTAACTTCCTCTTTTAAGACTAAAGGCTTTTATGAAAATTTATTCTATTTATGATCAGCCTCCTAAGGTTAAAGTCAAAAACTCGGGAGAAATGATTACTTCTCAGGCTTTTGCTGAATCTAGTAGGATTACTTCAATTCTCAAGCGTTATCAGAACTTGGGAATTGACCCATTGGAAACTATGCCTACTCCTCAATTTAAGGATTTGTCTAATGTTCAGTCTTTGGATGAGGCTTTAGATCATTTGGCTGTTGTCGATGAGTATTTCATGACTTTGAAACCAGAAATTAGAGAAGAGTTTGATAATGATTCTCGGCGTTTTCTTGAATTTGTGACTAATCCAAAATATCAAGAAGAAGCCATTAAACGAGGTTTTGTTTCTGGTTCTGCGATTCCTCGGGATGAGCAGAAACAGCCCCAAGAATCTCAAGAAGTTGCAGAAAAACAACAGATACCAAATAAAGAGGATGGATTAGGTGATAACCCTGCTTAAAAGTGTCAGGTCGTGGATATTCCTCTACTTGATGTGATATATACACGACTGACACCTAAGCAGGGAAAACCCTAACTAAGAGTTATTCACATTTTATAGGAGTTTTCCCTAATGTCAAAAAATACAGCTCGTCCGCGTAATGTGGCAAATATGTTCGCTGATTTGGAAAAAACATCTATTCGGCGTTCCGTTTTTAATCGTTCTCATGGATACAAATCAACCTTTAATGGAGATTACCTTTATCCGGTTTTTTTGGACGAGGTTCTTCCTGGAGATACATTCTCCGTTTCTGCCTCGGCGGTTATCAGAATGACAACCCCTATTACTCCATTCATGGATAATGTTCGTGCGCAGATTCATTATTTCTTTGTCCCTAATCGTCTTGTTTGGGAACATTGGGAACAGTTCCTTGGAGCGAATAAAACTAGTTCCGGAATTGAGTCAACTAGTTATCTTGTTCCTTATGTATCGATACCGGCTATTACATTAAATTCGGGTGATATTTGTGATTATTTTGGATATCCGCCTGAAACAAATAAATCTAAACCTAGAGTTCTTCTGAGCGCTCTCCCTTTTAGAGCATATAACCTTATTTGGAATGAATGGTTTAGAGATGAAAATTTACAAGATCCTCTAAGTGTTCCTTTAGGAGATGGCCCTGATGATAAAGATGGTATTTATGCTTTAAGAAAACGTAATAAAAAGCATGATTATTTTACTTCTGCGCTTCCTTGGCCACAAAAAGGGCCTAATGTTTCTTTATTGGATGGTTTTTCGTCTGGTCAAGGAATGATAGGTTTAGATAATCCAACTTATACTACAGTTTCTGATGTCCCAGATAATAAATTCCATCATCAAGTATTAGGCGCTACTACTTCAGCTTCTACTAATTCTTTAAATCTTCAATCTTTACAGTGGAACGAAGATGCTGACGATGAATTTTTGGCCAATCCTGTAGCAGTTAAATCTATTCAAGGTCGTTTAACTCTTGGTAATGGAACAGAAAATATATTTTCTATTAATAACATTCGAGAAGCTTTCCAAGTCCAGAAGTTTTATGAACGTTCGGCCCGTGGTGGAACACGGTATACAGAACTCATTAGGTCTTTTTTTGGTGTTGTTTCTCCTGATGCCCGTTTACAGCGTCCCGAGTTCCTCGGCTGTCAAACGTTCAATTTGCATGTTAACCAAGTAGCTCAAACTTCTAGTTCCGATACCACTTCACCTCAAGGTAATTTGAGTGCGTTTGGCCTGTTTGCAGGAACTGGTAGAGGTTTTAATAAGTCTTTTGTTGAACATGGTCTTATTATTGGACTTTTGTCTATTACGGCTGATTTGACCTATCAACAAGGTATTAATAGGATGTTAACTAGAAGAGAAAAATTCGATTATTATTGGCCGACTTTTGCACATTTAGGTGAGCAACCTGTATATAACTATGAATTATATGCAGGCTTAGAGCATGAAGAAAATTTGAAAGTTTTTGGTTATCAAGAGCGTTATGCTGAATATCGTTATTATCCTTCAATGATTACTGGATTAATGCGTTCTGATGTTTCTGAGGGTAATCAATCTTTAGATGTTTGGCACTTAGCTCAAGAATTTGAAAATAGGCCATTATTGAATTCTGATTTTATTGAATACAATACCCCGTTTGATCGTGTTTCTTCTGTTCCTAGTCAGCCTATATTTTTCGGTGATATTTGGTTTAATGAAAAAGCCATTAGACCAATTCCGGTTTATGGTACTCCTGGTCTTGTAGATCATTTCTAAGGTTTTTCTTATGTTTGGTTCTATTTTAGGTTCTCTCGGCAGTGTATTTTCTAGTGGTGCTTCTTGGCTTGGAAGTGCTGCTGGAGGTCTGTTTGATTGGATTGGTTCAAATGGTTCTTCTCTTGGAGGTTTAGGTTCTCTTGCTTCGGGAGCAGCTTCGCTTGGCAATTTGTTGATGTCACCATCGACTGGTTCTCAAATTAATATGCAGCTTAATGCTCAGAAAGAACTAGCTGCTTATCAAAATGCTTTGAATGTCTATGATTATCAAAATAGGCATCAATGGGAAGTTGAAGATCTTAAAAAAGCTGGTCTGAATCCGATTTTAAGCGCCAACAGTGGTGCTTCTCTTGCTTCAGGTAGTGGAGGCTTAGGCAGTTCTGTAATGTCAGCTGAACAAGCTAAAGCTCAGCGAATCGCGAATTTTGTTCAAGCTATGCAGGGAGTATCTCAGAGTTTCCAGCAGTTAGCGAATGCGAAATTGTTGAATGAGGAGGCTGAGAATAAAGTTTTGTCTCGTGATTTGATTGCTGCTCAAACTGCTCAAAACTTGTCTAATGCTCGATATATTTCTACTATGTCAGATATTGAGAGTAAGTATGGACATTACAAGTACTCACCACCGATATCACATCAAATTTATCGTGATTTAGGAGCTCAAGAGGCATTTAAATATATTGGTGATTTTATTCGTGATGGTTTAGGTTATATATCTAAACCTGATTCGGAGTTTACTCGTAATGATAAAATTGATCGTGGTCATTATGAATTAGATATCAATGGTGTTGGTTCTCGTTATTAGGAGATTTTTATGCGTAGACGTGTTTTAAAGAGGAGAGTTTCTCGAAAGAATTTTAGGCGTCATTTAAAAGTTAGTAGATTAAATGTTGCCCGTCCGTTCCGTGGAGGCATAAGGCTGTGATTAAATGGCTCGTTGCTCTAATCCTATCTCTATGTTTCTTGGTTATTCTGTGGAAGATGGAGTTTATAAGCCAGTTCGTCGCTTCTTCCGAAAACACGACGATAACTTATCCAACAGACCCGAGAAACAAATTAGCGAGCGTTTTTTAGGTAGTAATGGAGTTTGGGTAATGCTTCCTTGTCGTAGGTGTTTGCCTTGTCAGATAAATTATGTAAAGAACTGGTCTACTCGTGCATATTTAGAGGGTCTCTGCCACTCGGATAGCGTTTTTTTAACGTTGACTTATGATGAGGAGCATTTACCTAATCCGCCTGTACTGGTTAGGAAAGATTATCAGGATTTTTTAAAGCGTTTAAGGAAGAGACTTGATAAACATATTAGAGTCTTTGGATGTGGTGAGTACGGATCCGTTAACGGTCGTCCTCATTTTCACTTTATCCTTTATGGTGTTTCTCTTGTCGATCTTAATCCTGTTCAAGCTTTTAGACCCAAGGGAAACCTTGTATATTCTTGTAAGCTTATCTCTGATATTTGGCCTTATGGCTTTCATAGTGTCGGTTCTGTGAGTATTCAAACTTTGAAATATGTTGCTAGATACACGCTTAAGAAACAAAGCCCAGAAGGTTTTGATGTCGATTCTGATTTTCCTCGGCCTTATCTTATTACTCCTAGACGCCCCGGCCTTGGTGTGCCATTTCTTCAAAAATTTTCTTCTGACCTAACTAAAGGTTTTGTAGTCGTTGACAGTAAAAAGGTATCTATTCCCCTATTTCTTCGTCAACGTTTGCAAAAAGACAACTATTTAGATTATCTTAAGGTTGAGTCTAAACTTTTGGAGTATCGTCAGAAGCAACCAGATTTATATGACAAGGAGGTTTTCGATCAATTCTGCGTTGATATCGCACGTGAAGATGAGTATTATACTGAGAAATATTCGTCTTATGATCGCTGTTAATATTTACTATTTTGTTGAGGTGTTTTAATGCCTAGAATGAGAAACCGTAAAGCCACTCGACGGGCTTTTAACAAATTCAGTCGAGGCCGTGGCTCTCGCCGTGCTCTTCATCGTTATTTCCGTGCTCATCGTTAGGAGGCTTTTCATGCATTTGATCGGTTTGTTTGACAAAAAAGC
>NZ_CANQLZ010000100.1 GCF_947624825.1 uncultured Acinetobacter sp. | reverse complement strand
TATTGTTTACCTAAAGTAATTAAAATATCTTCAATTTTGTCATTTAGTTGTAGTGCTTTTGCAGTTTTTACTTTTGCGCGAATTACTTCAGTGTTACCTGCAGCTGCTAATTCTAAGTCTAAACCACTACCTAAAGTTGCAAGTGCAAGACCACTTGAGCTGTCTACAAGTGCAGCTGCTACAAAGCCGTCAATTTCTGCGAGTTCATCTAAAGTCAATTTAGCCATGGTGGGTCCCCTAGGTCGTATAAAAATAGAGTAAAGTTTTTACTTTTTTTAGCAAAACAATACATTCTCTGCTCAGAACTATGCTAATTAAAAAGCCTGTTTATTGCAATAAAATATAATTAAAAAATATTTAATCATCATTAAATTAACATAATATGTTAATGTTTTGTGATGCAGTTAGCAAAAATGAAACGAGCAATTTAAATGCTAGTTGAAGTTAAACTGATTAATCAAAAACTAACATGACTTTATGCGCCAAATGATGACAGATGTGCATAAAAAATGTAAAAAATGCCCTTGAATCGTTTTTTTTGATTTGCAACTACCAATTAAGTTTTTATAGTGAACAAAGAACTTCTTTACGAGCAGCGTATGCAACCCATCATTCAATCATTGTTGGATACCGACCTGTATAAATTTACCATGCTACAGGTGGTATTACACAAATTTCCTCAAACGCATAGCGTCTATCATTTCCGCTGTCGTAATTTGGAACAGACTGAATATCCGTTGGTTGATATTTTGCCTGAATTACAACAGCAACTTGATTACTTATGTGAGCTTAAATTTAAAGAAGATGAGTTAACTTATTTACGCAGTTTACGTTTTATTAAAAGTGACTTTGTCGATTATTTAGAGTTGTTTCAACTCAAACGTCGTTTTATTAAAGCGGGTATTGACCATGAGGGTCGTTTGGATATTTGGGTAGAAGGCCCAATGGTACAAGCGATGATGTTTGAAATTTTTGTGCTTGCGATCGTCAATGAATTGTATTTTAACAAGATCCGCTCTGCATCTGTTTTAGAACAAGGCCAGTTACGTTTAAAAAATAAAATTGCGCTTATGCAAAGCTATCAAGCCCAGCAAAAGCCTGAAGATCCACCATTTTTGGTATCTGATTTTGGTACACGTCGTCGTTATAGCTTTGAATGGCAAAAACATGTGGTACAACAATTTCATCAAGCAGTACCCAATATTTTCCGTGGTACCAGTAATGTCTTCTTAGCCAAAGAATTGAATATCACCCCAATTGGCACCATGGCACATGAATTTTTACAAGCTTTTCAGGCTTTAGATGTGCGGTTACGTGATTTTCAAAAATCTGCGCTTGAAACATGGGTACAAGAATACCGTGGCGATTTAGGTATTGCTTTAACCGATGTGGTTGGAATGGATGCCTTTTTACGTGATTTTGATTTGTACTTTGCCAAGTTATTTGATGGTTTGCGTCATGACAGTGGCGATCCCTACGAGTGGGGTGATAAAGCTTATGAGCATTATAAAAAGCTTAAAATTGACAGTAAAACCAAAATGCTCACCTTTAGTGATGGTCTAAATGTGGAAAAAGCATGGCAGTTGTATCAATACTTTAAAGACCGCTTTCAAGTGAGCTTTGGTATTGGCACCAACTTAACCAATGATATGGGGCAAACGCCACTCAATATTGTGTTAAAACTGGTGGAATGTAATGGTCAGTCGGTGGCAAAAATCTCGGACAGCCCGGGCAAAACCATGACTGATAACGACACATTCTTAGCCTATTTACGTCAAGTATTTGATATTCAAGAAGCTGAGTAAATGACAGAGGTGCTGATTTTTTTGCTCGGTATAGCTTAAAAATCAGCACAAGCATGGTCAAACCCTATGCTAATATTTTAAGCAACCTTGATATAACGATTACAACGATGACCCATTTCAATTTTGATTTGCTGATTGAAGCCGAAGAGCTTGTGCCATTTTTAGGGCATGAACAGCTACGTATTGTTGATTTAAGCCGACGTTCGGTTTATGAGCAATTACATGTGCCGGGTGCGGTGCATCTAGCGCCAAAACTTTTGGTGCGCCAAGAAGAATATGCCTCAGGCTTACTGCCTGAGCTTGAGCAGTTGCAAAGCCTCATTGAATATTTACAGATTTCTCCTGAGCATCATGTGGTGGCTTATGATGATGAAGGTGGCGCGTGGGCTGGACGTTTAATTTGGAATTTACATTGCCTTGGTTTTGAAAACACCAGTTTAATCAATGGTGGTATTCATGCATGGTTAGCAGCGCAATTACCTACTTCTTCTGATGCAGTACAGCTTGCAAAGGTAGCTAACTTGGTTAAAGCTGAGCTGAATTCACAATATCGCATTGAATATGATGTTTTGCTTGATTTAGTCCAACATCAACACACGCAAGTGTGGGATTGTCGTAGCCAAGATGAATACACCGGTTTGCGTTTGGCTGCGCGTCGTGGTGGGCACATTCCGGGTGCACGACATTTTGAATGGAGTACTGCCCTTAATCGGCAAAATCATCTAAAATTGCAGCCTTTAGAACGTACCCAACAACGCTTAGAACATTTGGGTTTTAATCTGAATGAGCCTGTGGTGGTGTATTGTCAGTCACATCACCGTTCTGGTTTGGCTTATATTGTCGGACGTTTGTTAGGGTGGAATATTCGCGCCTATGATGGTGCATGGAGTGAATGGGGCAATCGCCTCAGCAGTCCAATCATTACTGGAGAGTTGCCGTCTTGAGCCTCACATCACGTTTAAAACAACAGATTTTTATTAAAGCGCAAAACGTTGTCCCACAACATCAATTGTCACGTATTGTGGGCAAACTTGCTGCAACAGAACAGCCTCTGCTTAAAAATGCGGTGATTGCCGCATTTAAAGCGCAATATGGCATTGATATGTCGATTGCCGAGCAAGACAACGCATTAAAATATAAATCATTTAATGAATTTTTTACCCGTGCTTTAAAAGATGGCGTACGTGCAGTTGACCAAGAGCCAAACAGCATTGTGTCACCTGCCGACGGTGCAATTTCACAAATTGGTGACATTATAGACGGTGACGTTTTTCAAGCCAAAGGGCAAAGTTTTTCGGTAGAAAAACTCATTGCTGACCCACAGCTAGCTGAACCATTTAAGAATGGTCAATTTGCCACAGTGTATTTGTCGCCAAAAGATTACCACCGTGTGCATATGCCATTTAGCGGAACCTTAACTGAAACGTTGTACGTACCGGGTGAGTTGTTTTCAGTGAATAAAACCACTGCTGAAAATATTCCGGGTTTATTTGCCCGTAATGAACGCATGGTGT
Source organism: uncultured Acinetobacter sp. (assembly GCF_947624825.1). GTDB lineage: Bacteria > Pseudomonadota > Gammaproteobacteria > Pseudomonadales > Moraxellaceae > Acinetobacter. The sequence goes on along the minus strand of NZ_CANQLZ010000100.1, from coordinate 1,500 downwards.
GCTTGTTTGATACTGAACTAGGTCGTATGGCGGTGGTGTTAGTCGGTGCCATGATTGTGGCAGGCATTGAAACTGTTGCAACGGGTAAAGTTAAACCAACAGGGCGCTTAGAACTCAATCAACATGATTTATTCTTAGAAAAAGGCGCAGAACTTGGACGTTTTTATTTAGGTTCTACCGCGATTGTTTTGTTTGAACAAAACAAGATCCAGTGGGATCAAGCCTTTAGTGCCAATTCTTCGGTAGAAATGGGCAAAGCCTTAGGTCACTCTGTTTAATAAAAAAAATCCCTCAATTTGAGGGATTTTTTTACATCATTCTATAAAGTCTTTCTTTCGGAAAAATGACTTTAAATAACGAACCTTGATTTTCTTTAGATTCAATTTCAAGGTGCGCGTTATGTTGCATCAATACGTGTTTCACAATAGCCAAACCTAAACCTGTACCGCCAGTTTGACGGCTACGGGCGCTATCAACTCGATAAAAACGTTCGGTTAAACGCGGTAGATGTTTAGGGTCAATGCCAATACCTGTATCTTGGACAGTTAAGATGCTTTGATCACCATCATCATGCCAACCAATGGTCACTGTACCGCCCTTTGGGGTGTACTTAATGGCATTGGTAATAAGGTTGGTAAAGGCACTGGCCAGTTCGGTGTCTGAACCAATTAAATCGCAATGACTGTCGATATCTAGATTTAAAGTATGACCGTAATCGACGTTGTAGGCTTGTGCATCATCAAACAATTGATTCATTAATGTTGGCATATCAATAATTTGATTTTTCACAATACTTTTGTCATTTTCTAGACGCGACAATAACAGTAAGTCATTCACCAAAGCATTCATACGTCGTGTTTGCGATTGCATTTGATCAAAGGCACGTTTCCAGCGAGGATTAATGTCTTCTTGGTCGGTAAAAGTTTCAATGTAGCCGCTTAAAACCGTCAGTGGAGTGCGTAATTCATGGGAAATGTTGTCTACAAAGTCCTTACGCATTTGCTCAAGGTTATGCATACGCGTTACATCATAAGCCACCAACAGACGACTTTCGCCACCAAAACGCGTCATTTTAACTTGCACATAATGATCTTCAAACACTGAAGATTTCATTTTAATGCCATCGGGTGCTTCATCAATATGATGAAAATACTCAATAAAAACAGGCTGACGTAAGATGGTAAGCAAACCACGACCACGGTCTAAACTTTGCAAACCCAATAAGCGTTCGGCTGCAGGGTTCCACCATTCAATTTGATGATTTTCATCAATTAAAACCACGGCTTCTTGCAATGCCACCAAAGACGATTGAGCACGATCAATTAAACCGACCATCTCGGCTTGTACAATACGTTCTTGGCGTTGCGCCCGATAAACATTGAACAACAACGCGCCCCAAATCCCACCTAAATTGGGTGGAATGTCGTAAGGACGATTAGAAATCCAATCATTAACCAAATATAAAGAACGCATTTGCAAAGCAAAAAACAGTGCACATGC
>NZ_CANQLZ010000099.1 GCF_947624825.1 uncultured Acinetobacter sp. | reverse complement strand
TGTTTACAGTGATTTAGAACAATACGCGAACGCGGATTGTGCCTTCAACTGTATGTAGGGTATCAAGTGCTTCTTGTGAGCCTGCTGCATCAACGTCCATTACTAAGTAGCCAACATCACCTTTAGTCATTAAAGACTGACCAGAAATGTTGATGCCTTGTTCAGCAAACAAGTTAATAATTTTTGATAAAACGCCCGGCACATTTTGGTGAATGTGTAATAAACGGTGCTTGCCTTCAGTTAAAGGAAGCGCGATTTCTGGGAAGTTCACCGCAGATAAAGTCATACCTTTATCAGAGTAAGCCACGAATTTCTCGCCTACTTCTAAACCGATATTCGCTTGCGCTTCGATGGTTGAACCACCTACGTGAGGTGTTAAAATTACGTTTGGAATATTACGCAGTGCAGATACGAACTCTTCGCCATTGGCTTTAGGCTCTTTCGGGAATACGTCAACTGCAGCACCTGCAATATGACCCGATTTAAGTGCGTCAGCCAAATCTTCAATCACTACACATGTACCACGTGCTGCATTGATGAAGATAGAACCTTCTTTCATTTGCGCAAACTGATCTTTGGTCATGAAATTACGTGTAGATGGAACATCTGGCACGTGTAAAGACACCACATCAGCATTGGCAAGAAGTTCACCTAAAGAACCGACTTGACGTGCATTACCTAAAGGTAATTTTGTCACTGTGTCAAAGTAGATCACTTTCATACCCATGCTTTCAGCAAGTACAGAAAGTTGTGAACCGATTGAACCGTAACCTACGATACCTAAAGTTTTACCACGAGTTTCATACGAACCTACAGCCGACTTGTTCCAACCGCCTGCATGCGTATCTGTTGATTTTTCAGGTACACGACGTAGAAGAAGAATCGCTTCAGCAAGTACAAGCTCTGCAACAGAACGTGTATTTGAGTAAGGTGCGTTAAATACAGGAATACCACGACGCATTGCTGCATCTAAATTCACTTGGTTTGTACCAATACAGAAACAGCCCACAGCAATGAGTTTAGTTGCTGCTTCGAAGACTTCTTCAGTTAATTGGGTACGTGAACGAATACCAACGAAATGAGCATCTTTAATCGCTTCTTTGAGTGCTTCGCCCTCAAGTGCTGTTTTGCGATAATCGATGTTGGTGTATCCCGCTGCATTTAATGTGTCGACTGCGTTTTGGTGAACGCCTTCTAACAATAAGAAACGAATTTTATCTTTAGGTAGAGAAAGATGTTGGCTCATTACGGCTCCGCTACAAAGGCCAAATTTAGTGGCAATATGATAGCATAGGAAAATGCACTATAAACATTTGCTTTAGGTCTGATGGAATTTCTTGTGTGTTGAAAATATCGTCAATTTTATAAATTTTGGTCTAATTAAACCTGTAATTTGTAAGCGATATGACCAAAAAACGCATTTTTTATAAGTCAGAGGGAAAAATGATTTATAATAGTGTCCCACAAAAAGCGTGCCCATTATTTGGAACGATTTTTGTGCCTGATGAGATGAAAAATATTCGTTTTAAATGTTTATTTTTTACTCATATTCTTGTGAATAAATTTCTTGCTAGGTCTGCAAACGATGAATGCTCCAGTCGCTTTAACACCTGAGTTATTGGCTCAATTAACAGCTATTGTCGGTGAAAACCGTATTAAAACTGATGCTGACAGCCTCGAAAATTGGGGACGTGACCACACCAAACACTTTGACCCAAATCCATCGGTCATCGTTTTCCCATCTAGCACAGAACAAGTGCAACAAATTGTTCAACTTGCCAACCAATTTAATATTGCTATTACTCCAAGTGGCGGTCGTACCGGTTTATCGGCAGGTGCGGTTGCAGCCAATGGCGAAATCGTGGTGAGCATGGACAAGATGAACCAAATTTTGGAATTCTTCCCAGCTGACCGTATGGTACGTGTCCAAGCAGGTGTGGTGACTGAACAGTTACAAAACTATGCAACTGAGCAAGGCATGTATTACCCAGTAGACTTTGCTTCGGCAGGTTCAAGCCAAATTGGCGGTAATATTGCAACCAACGCCGGCGGTATTAAGGTGATTAAATATGGCATGACACGTAATTGGGTGTTAGGCTTAACTGTAGTAACCGGTAAAGGCGATATTTTACGCATTAACAAAGGCATGATTAAAAATGCCACCGGTTATGCGCTACAACACTTATTTATTGGCGGTGAAGGTACTTTAGGTTTAATTACCGAAGCTGAAATTAAGCTTGAGCGCCAACCACAAGACTTACAAGTGATGGTCTTAGGTGTAACTGATTTTGAAGCAGTGATGCCTGTATTACATGCTTTCCAAGCCAAAATTGACTTAACTGCATTTGAGTTCTTTGGTGAACTTGCCATGCAAAAAGTATTGGATCATGGTCATGTACAACGTCCATTTGAAACTCAATGCCCATTTTACGTATTGCTTGAATTTGAAGCGCCGTTTGAGCCAATTATGGACAAGGCGATGGAAATTTTTGAGCATTGCATGGAACAAGGTTGGGTACTTGACGGTGTGTTAAGCCAAAGTCTTGATCAAGTGGAAAGCTTATGGCGCTTGCGTGAAGATATTTCTGAATCTATCGCACCATTTACGCCATACAAAAACGACATTTCTGTGTTAATTACGCATGTACCTGCATTTATTGCAGAGATTGATGCGATTGTAAATGCCAACTACCCAGACTTTGAAATTTGTTGGTTTGGTCATATTGGTGACGGTAACTTACACTTAAATATCTTAAAACCTGCGGATTTAAGCAAAGACGAATTCTTTGCGAAATGCCAAGTGGTGAATAAGTATGTATTTGATACGGTTAAAAAATATGACGGTTCAATTTCTGCAGAACACGGTGTAGGTATGACCAAAAAGCCTTACCTTGAATACACGCGTTCTCCTGAAGAAATTGAATATATGAAAGCTTTAAAACTTGCGTTTGATCCAAATGGAATTATGAACCCAGGTAAATTATTTGATCTTTAATCAGATAAAATAATTCAAAGCCCCAACCCATGTTGGGGCTTTTTTTTATACAGTGTTGCCATAGAATTTTTGCTAAGCACAAGGCATGATCAAGCTATATTGAATACATTTAAGGATAATTTTATGTTACGTATTTTGGGTTTAACTGCTGCACTTTTATCATTAACGGCATGTGCCACCACTGAAAATTTAATGCATAAAGCCAAAGGCGTAGTGCATGCATCCTCTACACCGCTTGAGCAAGTGTTAAAAGCGCAGCCAAATTTAGCATCTGAATTAAATACGCTTGAAATTCGTCAAGTGTTTAACCGTGTGGAGTCGCCAACTGCTGCCCAAGTGACGGTGTTAGAGTCAGGCTTAATGGATGATTCTGTAAGCGCTGTTCGGACTACCTATCAATTTAAATTCATAGATGAGCAATGGAACTTGGTGGATAAAAAAGCCAGTTATAAATGTAGCCGCGGTGACAATACTAAGAATTTCCAAACAACTTTATGTCCTTAAATTTAAGTTGCTTTTTTAAACGATTCTTCTATGTTAAGCGTATCGATTGATACGCTTTTTATTTGGGGGGAATTTAATATGCAGCGTAATGATAAATGTTATTGTGGTTCAGATATAAAGTATAAAAAATGTCATTTCTTATTAGAAAGTAAGTTAAAAAATCTTAATACATACAAAACAAGTAAACCTTTGCCACATGAGATACATCATTCCTTTCGAGATGCTAAGCATTATGAGATATGCCTTGCTGAGGGAATAGATGGATGTACCGAAAAAATTACCAATGCTCATACAGTTCCTAGGTCGAGTAGTTTAAAAGCTATAAGCAAAGATGGACATCTTTACACTTTTAATAGTGATGATTACTTGGGATTTCACAATTCAAAGGGAAAGACCACTGTTAGTAAAATAGGGATAAGAACTGCTTCTACATTTAGTGGGTTTTGTTCAATCCATGACAATTCTCTATTTCAAAGCTTGGAGAAAAAAGAGTTTGTCACATCGGATGAACAAATGTTTATGCTTTTTTATAGAGCTTTTTCCATGGAACTATATAAAAAGCTAGCAACGAAAAGGGCATATCCTTTGATGCTGAGACAAGTCTTAGCAATTGAGGATTTTTTACATTTCTGTGATTGTAAACAGCGTTATGAATCAATGATTAAAGGTGTAAATCAAGCTTTGAAGATTTGTGGTGATTTACACGCTGAACTAAATACAGCAATTAAAGCAAAAAAATATGATCGGATCAGGTATTATTCAATCAGGATCGAAGACAAACTACCTATATTAGGTGTAGGAGCATTTGCTCCACTATATAGTTTATATGGTGAACAAATCCAAGATATATTTGAGGCTACTTATATAGAGTACCTAAATTTATCTTGTCTCATAGATAGAGATGGAAATTCATGGATTAACTATACATGGTTGGATGAATTAAATTCTAAAAGTAAAAAATTTGTCAGTGATATTCAGAAGCTTCCAAATGATGAGCAAGTAAGAATCTCATTAAACTTACTATTAAACCGTATCGAAAATGTCTATATGAGTATTGATTTTTGGGACAATTTAAATGAGTTTGATAAAATAAAAGTAATAGAAACTTTTAATAGAAGTTTGGACGAATCTCAAAAATTAAGTACAACATATACATTAGAAAAATACTTTCCAATTCAAAATATTAGAGTAGTAGAAAAGAGAAGTAATATTTTTTGATTTTAAATGGCTACAAAAAAGCTTTAGGTTGAAAAAATTTGATTGAATATAGAGAATAGAGATTCTGCTGTTTTCTCTACTGGTGCACTATGCTCGAAGATATCAAAATAACCAACCATGAGCTTGTCATTGGTCTTGTTGGTGCGGTGGGCAGTAGCTTAAGCCCCTTAACCGAC
>NZ_CANQLZ010000098.1 GCF_947624825.1 uncultured Acinetobacter sp. | reverse complement strand
TTGGTCTAAGAATGAATTTAATTGCTGGAATGGTGAATTGGATGCTCTTAAATTAACTTTCGCAAGAGATCTATTGTGACATGTATAACCCCTAAAATAAAAAATTATGCTTCTATGATATTTTTAAATTAAATATCAAAGCAAAACTAACCAAATAAAGCACCTTAGTCAATAAAAAATATAATTAATCCAAAATTATATTAAGCTAAAAAATATTTAAAAATCAAATGATTTACATATTTTAATTTCGTATTCATTAAATCAATCTTAAAAATAAATTTAATTCAATTGTCATAATTTATATAAAAATCATTTGAAATTTATTTATATTAAAATTTTACATTCACAGTACTAATTTATTATATTTTACGTAAAAAATCCCGCAGATTGCGGGATTTTTTAATGCTGACGCTTAAGCCATTTGAGTTGCTTGCCACGCCTGCTTAACATCTTCAGGAATCTGACGCTTGTTGCCTTTGACATCTACAGCCACAAAGGTAAACACCCCTTCGGTTACACGACGCGCTGGACGTGAACTGTCATGGCTATCCCACACTTCAATTTGCATTTGCAATGAAGTATTACCCACCTTTAACAGCTTGGTATAGCACGTGATGACATCACCCACTTTTACAGGCACCAAAAAGGTCATTTGGTTAATTGAGATCGTGGCACAACGTCCTTTAGAGAAACGTTCTGCATGAATTGCACCTGCCAAGTCCATTTGCGATACAATCCAACCACCAAAAACGTCACCACTCCAGTTGGTATCGGCTGGCATTGCAATAGTTTGAAGAGATAAAGTCCCTTCTGGCTTTAAGAGATCTGACACATTAGCTCCCGGTGTTGGCATGAAGATGCTGATCTAACCACTGTTGTAGTTCGCTAGATCGTAGTGCACCGCTTATTCTAGCAATTTCTGTGGTTTTATTCATCAACACAAGCGTTGGAATACTACGCACATTAAAAGCACTGCTTAAACGCGGATTGGCTTCGGTGTCGATTTTAGCAAATACTACATTTGGATAAGATGCAGCGACCTTGGCAAAATGCGGTGCCATCATCTTACATGGACCACACCACTCAGCCCACAGATCAATTAAAATGGGCAAATCGCTGCCTGTAATAAATTGGCTAAAGTTTTGTTCATTTAAGTCAATCGGTGCAAGCGCAATGAGTTGACCTTGGCATTGACCACAACTTGGATTGGCGTGTAATTTATCTTCAGGCACACGGTTTTTAGCCTGACAACTCGGGCAAACAATAATCATAGGTTAACTCCAATATATTGATCTAAAAAGGCAATTTGCGTTTGAATCGCTTGATCTAAATGTGGGGGATGATAAATATCAAAGTGTTGCATCTGCCACTCATGATATTGTACATACGGTGCAATGCGCGTGGCACAGTCGCGACTAGCTTCAATTGGCACCAATGCATCGTGTTGAGCTGCGATAAACAAAACCGGGCAACGAATATGCTGGACTTCTAAGATGGGGCGATAACGTATGAATTGCCATAATGCCCGAGCTGGAATCTGCCCACTCCAATAATAATCGGGATGTACAATAGACAGATAATCACGATGCTGCTCGGCACCATAAAAAAAGCTAAATTTGTGTGCATCAACCACAGGTAGATATTTGGGGGCTAAACCTACTTTTGCCCCCATATAATCTTGGCTAGAGAGTTTTAAAGCCTTAGGTAATTGTTGTAGCGGATACTGTTTGGCAGTTTCTGCACCATCTACAAAGGGCACTTGCGCAATCACAGCTGCAATATGCGCCAATTCTGTGGCTAAGTTTAAGACGTATCCTCCACTTAAACCCGTACCCCACAATACAATCTTGGTGGCATCAATCGATTTACGTGCAGCGACATGCTCAATCATGATGCGCCAATCATGGAGTTGGTGCTTAATTGAGACCAATTCACGCGGACGCCCTGTACTCCCGCCCCAATACCGATAGTCAAATAGCACCACCGCATAGCCTGCTTTGGCAAAGGCTTTGGCATACTCAACCAACTTAAATTGACGTAATCCTGCTAAGCCATGCGCCATGATAATCACAGCAGGTGGCACTTTCGTTTCAGGATGATAAAAATCCGCCGCCAATACGTCTTTATCACTTTTTACATACAGCGGTTCAACGAAGTAACGATACATAAGTGCCCCATGCTAATGGCTTTGTTTTGCTGTAATTGCTTGTAAAAACTACAACAGATTAAGGTTGTGTTTTCAGCATAATGCTATCATATCTGATTATCTATGCATCTTATAATGGAGCGAAAGCATGAGCGATCAAGTGGGTTTTGCAGGTCAAATTGCAGCTGAACATATTAGCCAAGTGGTTGAAAAAGGCTTTAAATCTATTATCAACAACCGCCCTGACTTTGAAGGTGGCCCTGAGCAACCAACGAGCGCACAGATTGAAGAAGCTGCACGCCAAGCGGGTCTTGACTATGTACATCAACCAGTTGTGGCAGGTCAAATTAGTGAATTAGATGTACGCGCTTTTGCCAATCATTTTAATGAATTACCAAAACCAGTATTGATGTTCTGCCGCAGTGGTAATCGCTCAAATAATTTGTATCAACTTGCTAAACAAATGGATTTATTAGATGACTAAACAGCTTTTGGCAGCTGTAATCACTGTCCTAGCTTTGAGTTTAACTGGTGTAACGCTTGCAGATTCAGCAGCTTTGTCATTGAGTAAAAGCCTCACTCCTCATGTCAGTGTCACTGGACAAATGAATACTGAGAAGTTTACTCAACTGATGCAACAGGGCTTTAAATCAGTCATTGTCAATCGTCCTGATCAAGAACAAGGTAATTTGGTCACAGTAAATCAATTGCGTAGCATTGCTGAAGATGCTGATGTGAGTGTGATTTATCAACCTGTGGTCAGTGGTAAAATTTCTGCAACAGACGTGGTTGAATTTGCCAAATACTATAATGAGCTTCCTAAACCGATCTTGATGGTCTGTCGTAGCGGTACGCGCTCGAAAGTCCTTTTTGATCAGGCAAAAGCACAAGGCTTATTACATGAATAAACTCTGTTTCATTTTAATTTGTTGTTTATCTCTTGCTGCTTGTCAATCCATGCAACTGCGCCCAACTGCAGGCGTTATGGTTGGCACTCAGATCTAAAAAAAAGTCCAACTTAAGTTGGACTTTTTTAACGACTCAGCTTTGTTATCTTACTTGTAACCAAGATGTTGTCATTTTACCACTTGGGACACTTGTAACAATTTTCACATCATCACCAACCGCACAGTCACGTACAAGCACAGTATAACGAGATACGCTGTCTAAGTTATCCCCAGATGTACTTAAGTCAGTAAAATTAATTGCTCCGGGAACAGTTGCATAACCAGAACGTAATTCGACGCTACAGTCTTTACCATTATTGGTTTTGTCTGCACTTTCAGCACTTACAGTTGTACCTGATGGCATAGACACTCTTTGTTGGCTATTACCAAACACTCGGAAACTGAAACTACCATCACCTGCAACTGATGCATCACTCACTCCCGCTCCCCATACAAACGTTGGTGTATCATGTGAGAATCCAAAGATCATCTGTTGACGTAATACTGCATTTAGGCCGTTATTACAAGTTTCTTGCATATTAGGTTGAAGAACCGTAGATGCGCTACATGCTAAACTACCTGCCGCTTTACGATAAATAAATTCACCTAAGTCATGAAGATTATTTTCATTATCATCGCGGAAAAAATCGCCAATATTTTGGGTTAAGGTGTCGACATTTGGTGTATAAATATTATCCCCATTCACATCGATATAAGATTTATCACCTTCAACATAAGCCAATACGCTCACACGATTGTCCAATGGACGTGGATTTTGTGTGGTCAAAGTCACTGTACACACACCAGCAGCATCAGTCATACAATTTGGATCAACTTTACCACCTTCTGATACAAAGCTAATCACTGTACCTGCCGGCACTGGATTACCTGTACGATCGACCAAACGTGCTGTAATGGTAGAACTGTCACCATCAATATCTGTACGTAAAGCTTGTTTTGACACAGAAAGGCTCATACCACTTTGTGTCACACGCCCCACAGAGATGCTGACATCCTTAGATAATGCAAAGACAGTTGGATCATCTTTTAATGCCGCACGAATTTCTACTGGACCTGGAATACTTCCCGGATATAAATTAACAAAGACTTTACCATCAGCATTACTCGTAATAGTTTTGGGTAGACGATTATTCAAATCTCCAAAGCTTAAGTCATTTGGTGCTTCATTTATGGTGAGTAATACGTCTTTATTCGCGGCTGGAATACCATTGGCATATAAAGTAAATTCAATTTGACCAGAAGCTGCTGCACCACTACCTTTTACACCCAAACTTACAGGTGCTGTGCTGCTATACACAAGTGAGTCCGCTAAAATAGCTTGTACGTTTAAATTAGCTGATACAGAGGTTTGCCCATTCGCTGTCAGCGCGTTAATCGTGACAGGACCTTCACACAAGTCACCTGTTGCAGAGATTGCTTTATACGATGTCAATACATTGCCCTGATTCACAGATGTGACAGATGCTGGTTCAAACGTGCCACATGTTGCATTAAAATTCACAGGAATATTATTTTGTGCAGTACCGTATTGGTTTGATGTGGTTAAACTTACATTGGTCGAACCACCCGATGCTAGACTCGCATTGGCCACAGTAATTGGTGACAAATTAACTGTAAGTGCCTGTAAACTAAAGGCCAATTCATTGCTTGCAGTATTACCATCATATTCAGCTTGTGCAGTAATGCGATACACACCTGTGGTAGTGTCATCTTGTGGCATTACCGTAATACTTGCAATACCTTCAGCATTACTCAAGACCGCCCCATTTGTTGTACCAAATACAACAGGTGCTGTAGAGCTAAAGTTAACAATCGCACCACTAATACCTTGTCCTGATTGATCTGTTACTTTAACCTTAGCAATCACACCAAGTGGTGTAATACTTTGACCACCCTCTCCATTACTATCTTGAAGCTCAATCGCGCTAATATTAATTGTTTGTACTTCTTCACCAGTTCCTGGATTGTTAGCATTACCACCTGAGTTATTATTTGATCCACTTTGGTCGTAATAACCATCGCTACCACCGCCCCCACAGCCTGC
>NZ_CANQLZ010000097.1 GCF_947624825.1 uncultured Acinetobacter sp. | reverse complement strand
TTCAGGGGTATATTTTACTTTTTTCATCGGGACATTCTCTCAGAAAGCTTGGTCTCCGACAAACCCGGTACGGTTCACTTTTTCTGTCGATGGTCCCATTGCAGAGAACAAGTCTTGAGTCAGTTGACGCGCCTGTTTCAATATCTGATCATCAGTCTGACGCTTTTTAATGATGGCAACTTCACGGCGACGGCGGCTGTTCTGTAAAGGTTCCAGCGCATCTTTCAGCTGCAAGGTTCCCCCATTTAACTGCAGCGAAATTCGTCCCATCGCAGCCAATTGACCTGCCAGTAGTAAAATCTCGGCATCCGGCCAACCATAAGGACGTTTAGCAAAACGCTCGACCACGTCAGACACCAGAATACGTTCTGTACCGGTTGCACGCAGCGAAATATACTGTTCCACTTCCTGTAGGGCTTTCGGATTCGTCTGCCCACCATCTAGGGATAATCCCAGCTGTGCCATATCATCTACAGTCAATACGGCGTTCAGTTCACGCCAAGCATCCTGCTGATAGACCTGCAGATAGCTCAGTTTGGTATAGGTGTTTTCCAGCAGATAACGACACGCCTCATCCAGCTTGCTGGAAGGGCTAGAAGATGAAAGCTGCAGATGTTGACCCAAGGCATAACTTTCCGCGTCCAGCAACATTTCCTCGACCCGGGCACGCAGACGTTTTTTACGTTCCTGGTTCTCACGGCCACGGTCTGTCAGAATACGGGTGATATCGGACTGGGTGCCATCATCATTTAAACGAATGAATTTATTGGTTTTCAGCCAAGTTCTGAGCTCATTAAAGAACTGCTTGTCATCACCGAGTTTAAAGAGCACCTGTCCTTCAGCACTTTTACCAATACAAAAGGCTTCGCTGTAAAGGTTGTATTCAGTATCTAAAGGAGAAATGATTTCAACTTTCAAATCACTCTCATACTTGCCATCTAGGCTATGGCTATCCAGAAAACGACCCACCACATAGTCCATTTTATTGGCCTGATGGCGGTACTTGTTCTGATCCCGGAGTAAATCTTTAAAAATGAGATTGGCTAACTCTTTATTTTCTTCTGAAGCAGCTAAGTCAGTGGCTTTAATTTTTCGGGTGATATCACGTTCTTCATTGGTCAGGAACAGGAACTCATCGCCATTGCGGGTAATCAGGCTTTCCTTTTACAGACGCAGCAGGCTTTCTTCAATCCGCTTGCGTAATGCCAGCTTATCTTCGTCAATTTTCTCAATCGACAAGGTCACCAGATTATCCAGTGTGCCTTTAATGATATCGACATAGCGGATCATGAACAGGGTACGCAGCATCTGTACATCAAAACCATCCAGAGTCTTATTCTCACCGGCCTGGTCGATAGTACGTTTAACCGCTGTATCCAGAAATCCTTCTACTGAGCTGTAGAATCGGTGGAATGGAACCAAAGCCCCCACCTCATCCGTTCCAATGGCTTTAGCGGCCATCTGGAACGCATCCAGCATAGATCGCTCACCATAGGCCAGATGTGCACCGGTCGCACCGACTTTACGGATTTCTTCAAAAACTTTCTGCACCAGTTGAAAATGATACGGCGCAAAAGGATAGTTATTCACAAAGCTGTCAGGACCATCGAAATTTTTCAGTGTTGGTCCTGAACGGTCAAAGGTAATCTGGTTTTTTAAGATATCGCCCTTTTGCTCAAACACCGATCTGAGCAGTGCTTCAGCTTCCGGGGTCTTGCGCAGTAAACGTTTCTGGATGACTTCATCGGTATTGGAACTGGACAGTGATAAACGGGTTTTAAAACGTCCGGCAATCTTAGAGAAGTCATTGGCTTTGGAAGAAGACAGCTCGCCTAAAACCGCGTCGATGTCCGCTTGTGAGGTGACAATAATCCAGGCCCGGCCTTTACAAATGGTGCCCAGATTTTCAGTAATGGTCTGCAGGGTCAGCATCAAGCGGGTATCACTACCAATAAACTGGCCCACTTCATCGACCAGGAACAGCATCCGTTGCTGTGGTCCTTTACTGTCCAGGTATTCTTTGACCCACTGACAGAAGTTTTCCACCGAAACACTAAAGGTCTGCTCAGAATCTTCAAACCATTTATGCGCAGCTTCAGCGGATAGGTTCAGTGCCTGAGAAATCGCTGTTTCGACATCATCCTGATAAAACTGAAAGCCATCACGTTCATCCAGCCAAGAGAGACCACTGGACTGCTCAAAAGCCTGTTTAAAGCGTTCATACACCCCTTTCTGACTCAGGTGGCGCTCCATATGGGCAATGTGTGGATGATCAGCGCTAAAACTCTGATACTCGTTAAACACCCGTAAAAACACATTCAGGATCGGATTGCCATCGTCATTGGAACTGGCTTTACTGTCGATGTTAAACAGGATGACATCGGCATGATGGCTGACGGCCTTGCCAATATCGGCACGGATAAACGCATCACGGATTTTAGATTCATCAAAGAACTCGGCTGCGCTACGTTCCTTACCTTCAGCATCGCTTGCCACTTTATTGGCCAGAATATAGGACAAGGTTTTCAGAAAATGCGATTTACCTGAACCAAAGAACCCTGAAATCCACACGCCGACACGATTGGCAATCGAAGGGTCGCTGAGGTCTGTACCATAGGACTGGAAAAAGTCACGAAAATGCTTTTCCAGTTCATTGGTGACCACGTACTCATCCAGCTCCTGGTAAACCGTGGCATTATCATCCTGATCTGCCTTCACCACCCCGTTAATTGCACGATCTAATGGCTTGTAAAAAAGTTCTTTAATATTCATCTCAATCAATTCCCCGAATTTTTATGGCTATTTGTCGTGCTTATGGCACCAATCTGAAGGCTCTGTAGTAATTGTTGCTTGGGATTTTTCCAAATAAACTCATGGCCTGACCGTCGTAATAGCCCGGATAAAACAATACGACCGGCTTATGCCCCAGCAAGGAATGCAAACTGTTTAACAAATGATGTGCACGTAATAGCGGCCAAACCGACCCCACCCCCGTCATCAACACTATATCTTGCTCATTGGTGGCATATTTGCTCACCAGATACGGCGCAAACTTATCCATATGCAATGGACCTTTCAGTGCTTTGATGAGCGCCTCATCGCCTTTGGCTTTTTGCATCTGAATGGCTTTATCGATAAAGTTGCGCTCAGCCAGGTAATCCACCACTGCTTGTAGCAGATTAATATTCACCACCTTCAGTTCACTGTGTTTTTTCTCCAGCATCCCTTCCAGAAAATGAATATATTCGCGGACTTTCAGCTCATCTTCAGGCGCATAATCAAAAATCCAGAATCCAATTTCATTGCCTAGCCCCTGACCGGTTAAAAACTCGGTTGAAAGAATTCGCTCTGGAATCTGATTCAGACGCTCATGTATTGCTTGACTCATTGCTGCCCCTCTACAACAACTACCGCGTCCATAGCGACACTTCCATAGATCTTTTAATACGTTGTTTATAATGTTCTTCCAACAGGCTACGCAGCTCTGCTCTGACGATCACACGCTGCAACTCCAGCGTACGGGTACTTTTTAAGTAACCGGCTTCTGCCAGCATGCGAAACACCACCTGCCCCATTTTTTTCTTGCTGGACTCTTTCCATTCACAGATATCCGGATCGCGTTGTGAGCGCTCATCCAGAAAATCTGACCAAATATAACTGTCCAGGTATTGAGCCTGGGAGATATAGGCCTCTCTCATCACTGTTTCCATAAACTCGAGCAGCAACAGGTTGCGTTCAAGTGCCCCACAAAAAGCCACCTGAGTCGCCAGCTCATCATCCCCATCCCGCAAAGCTTTCCAGAAATCAGGCTCTAAGCGCTCCAGACGCTTACGAATGGCGGTGGCATTGCGTTGAGCTGAAGCAGGCGTTCTTTTTTGCAGAATATTGTCAATCTGAATTGCCTGATGCCATTGTTCTGGAGTCGCTTCTCGTAATAACAGATCCGCGATCAGCCGGCTTTCACGCACCATCAGGGAGCCACCAATCAGGTCACTGTCATAATGAAATTGCTCTAACATAGCCAATCTCCTATGAGGCCTGATCAAACAGGTCAGACGACAGCTTTTCGATATCTGAGCCTTGTAACACTAAGGGATATTTCAAGGCATCTTCCGCCTCAGCCAGCGTGATCGCGGCCTGATATCGCTGCAAGGTATAGTGAGCTAGGGCTTTTTTCACCGGAATCTGTAATCTGCCATCAGGCATGCCGAAGTCTTTTTCGACCAGCGCTTGTTGTGATGAGTTCAATTTTGGATTAGGGATCAGCGTCAGTACAATTTCTTCATGCCATTGCTGATCCTGAGCAGGGTCTACTGACTCAATCGCCACCACAACAGGTGTACGATCAATTCTAGAGAGTAAAAAGTCCTTAAACTGCTTGGTCTGATGGCAATAGGCACGGACATGCCAGCGAAAACCGGTATACACCAGGGTGTGTGGGGAAATGATGCGTTCATGCCACTGCGGATTCTGCATCGAGGCATAAATCATTTTTAAAGTGTTTTGGTTTCGGCAGGCACGCAAAACTTCCCGAATCACTTCAGGACGTACACTGCGATCAGGTAATTGAACTGCTGCAAGATTCGGTTCTGGTGTCGCAATCAGGGTATGCGATTCACTGACCAAACCTGACAGCATATTGAGATATTCATTGATATGTACGGTAGTCAGCACCGGTTGAAACGTGGCTTTAGGCACATAGCCTTTTACGGAGGGATCATGGACCAAGGCATCTGGGTTATACAGCGTATTGTAACGCTTGATATCCGCAGAAGCCTGCTGTCGACTGAGCCCAAACCAGCTCATTAAACGATTGGTAACCAAACGACCTTCCCAGTAAGCAAGCAGCTCGATCGCTCGCATTCGTAGCAGGACTTCATGCTTATCTGTCGTCATATACCAATCAGTCAATAAATAGCAGCTTTAAGATTACCCTACAGCAAATATACAGTAAACATTTTTGACGGTATTTAAAGGTAGTATTGCAATCACCAGATAAAAAATATACTAATATCGTGATGATAGCTGTCAAAGTAAGATCTCTAGCAGATCATGGATCCTGGTGTAGAGCGTAAATTGAGCTAAATTTTAGAATGAGAGCAATATGGGTTTTAGATTTCGTAAAAGTATTAAATTATTCCCGGGTTTTAAAATTAATCTGAC
>NZ_CANQLZ010000096.1 GCF_947624825.1 uncultured Acinetobacter sp. | reverse complement strand
CCTTTCTGAGCGTTAGTTACGCGAGATTCGCGACGTTCACCAGTAGTGATTTGAATCGCTTGATAACCATCAGTTTCAAGCGTTTTGATTTGAGTGATGCGGTTAGGATCAACCTCAATCACTGTAACAGGCACAGAAACACCAGCATCTGTAAAGATACGTGTCATACCGCACTTGCGACCGACTAAACCAATAGCCATGTGCATAAACCTCTAAAAAAGCGGCCTAATTAACTTAGAGTGTTAATTAACCCGAAAGCCTTAACCCAATGCGATCTGAACATCAACACCAGCTGCAAGATCTAACTTCATCAATGCATCTACAGTTTTGTCTGTAGGTTGAACGATGTCGATCAAACGTTTGTAAGTGCGGATCTCGTATTGGTCACGCGCATCTTTGTTAACGTGTGGTGATGTTAAAACGTTGAAACGTTCAATGCGTGTAGGCATTGGAATTGGACCGCAAACTTGTGCGCCAGTACGTTTTGCTGTTTCTACGATCTCTTGAGCAGATTGATCAATTAGACGGTGATCAAAAGACTTAAGACGGATACGAATTCTCTGGTTAGACATACCAGTAAACTCCAAGCCAAATATATAAAGAATCACTCTTGACGCATCTCACCCCACTAATATAAGGCAAGTGTCAAGAGCAGTGAATTATCACTAAGGTCGTGATCGATGCCACGACTGTAACGATAGTTAACTACTTTATTCGTAGTTAACCTCCTTCCTATTGAAGGGTCGCCCATTATAGCTATTGTTTAATGCATAAGCAAATCCATTTTTGGGCTTTTATATGGTTTTTCGCTATATTTTGTTAATCAATGGTTTAAACACCACTCAATAGGCATTCTTTCTTAAAACATAGTCAATTGCTTGGTTTAATATTTGATTTCCTTGAATAAATTTATTTTTTGATGATTTAATCAACGTATTTACATCTTGGACATAATTGCCTGAGAAAATTGACAATTCTTCGCTGTTTTCTAAAAATAATTCTAAAACTTGTGGGGTAATCTCAGGATGTGATTGAAAGCCCAAAACATTATTGCCAATTTGATACATTTGATTACGACATGCTTCATTTTCAGCTAAATGCACAGCACCTTTTGGAATTTCAAAAGTCTCTGTGTGCCATTGCAATAGATTAAATTGCTCAGGCAATTGAAAACACTCTTGCGGCACACTTTGAACCTTGCGAATGGTGCTCCAACCTAATTCTTGTTGTTGACTACGACTCACCGCAGCACCCAACGCGTTGGCAATGAGTTGACCACCCAAACATAAGCCAATAGCAGGTTTACCCAATGCCAAATAACGTCTTAACCAGCGTTTTTCTACTTTTAACCATGGATAATTAGCTTCATCGTTTACGCTCATATAGCCTCCCATGATGATCAATAAGTCCACTTCATTGACATCAGGTAAGGCTTCTAAATCCAAAGTCCGATCTACCGGTAGCGCGAAAAATTCTGTTGCGGTAATTTTGGCATTTTTTTGTTTTAAATATTCATAGCAACTACCAAAACCTTCTCCCGCAATATGTTGAAAATAATGTACTTTTAACTGCGGCTTCATGCGCTTTATTCACCTATTGTTATTTGTTTGCTTAAAGTTTTGCAAAAATAGCGCCAACTTGTCCCATTTCATCAGATTTATCACAATTGTTGAACATCCCTAGCACGATCAATGACTTTCTCTTAAGCTACAGCTTAAAGTGAACTTATTTTGAGCGCCGCTGTGAAAAAAAATCGCCAAACCCAACTGATTCATGCACCACGAAATGCCCCCCAGTCGATTAACACTGTGCAACCTGCTGTATATCGTGCATCCACCATCATCTTTAACAATACCGATGCCTTATTTAATCGCCATTGGAGTGACGATTATGATTACAGCTATGGCACACATGGCACACCCACCACCTTTAATTTAGCCGATCAGATTGCACAGCTTGAAGGTGGTGAATACTGTTTGCTTGCGCCAAGTGGTTTGTCGGCCATTAATTTGGTCAATTCTTGTTTTTTAAGCCATGGCGATGAAGTTTGGGTAGCCGATAATATTTATGGACCCAACATGGAGCATTTACGTAATTTAGAAATACGTTATGGCATCTGTGTCAAAGTTTATAATCCACTAGATGTAAATAGCTTTCAGCCAAGTGAAAAAGCCCAATTAATCTGGCTTGAAGCGGCAGGTTCGGTGACTTTAGAGTTTCCTGACTTAGTCGCTTTAGTTAAAAAAGCCCAAGCACAGAATATTCTGACCGCATTGGATAACACATGGGGCGCAGGGCTAGCCTTTAACGCTTTTGATTTTAGCGATGCACATTTAAGTGTGGATTTAACAGTACATGCCCTGACCAAATACCCAAGTGGCGGTGGTGATATGTTAATGGGTTCGGTCGTCACACGCGATAAAGCGTTACATCATCAATTATTCCGTATGCATGCCTTACAAGGTGTGAGTGTTTCAGGCGATGATGTGGCTCAAGTACAGCGTAGTTTGGCTTCAATGCAACTGCGTTATGAGGCGCAAAGTCATAGTGCGCTACAGCTCCTTGATTGGCTGAAACAGCAAGCGCAATTTAGCCAAGTCCTGCACCCTGCCGACCCTGACAATATCAGTCATCAGTATTGGCAAGCCGTATGCCAAGAACAACATAGTGCAGGTTTAGTCAGTGTTATCTTTGATGCAAAATACTCACTGCAAGATATTCGTCAGTTTTGCGATGCGCTGCAACTGCTTAAGTTGGGCTTTAGTTGGGGCGGTCCACTGAGCTTAGTTATGCTGTATGAACTGCAACATATGCGTAGTCTTGAACACACGCATTTACACTCAGGGATTTTGGTACGCTTTTGCATTGGCTTAGAAGACACTCAAGATTTAATTCAAGATATTCAACAAGCACTAAACATACTTAGCTAGTTTTTTAATTAACACAGATGAATAATATGGGATGGTTAAACTATCCCATATTTTTTTTATGGATTTTAATTGCCAAATAAAATTAAAAGGTATATTTTAAATACACCTTTTAAAATCTGTTTTAAGCGAGCGCTTAGATGACACCACAACATATTGAACTTGTAAAAGCAACCGTGCCTGTTTTACGTGAAAATGGTGTCGCACTGACCCGTTATTTTTATCAGCGTATGCTGAATAATCATCCTGAATTAAAAAACACTTTTAATTTAGAGCATCAAAATAATGAGCGTCAGCCGCGGGCTTTGGCTGCTGCTGTATTGGCTTATGCTGAACACATTGAAAACCCAAGCGTATTAGCAAAAGCCTTAGAACACATCACCACTAAACATGTCAGCTTAGATATTCAACCAGAGCAATATGCCATTGTAGGCGAGAATTTATTGCATTCTATTAGTGAAGTGCTTGATGTAGCGATGGATTCTGATTTAATCGCGGCATGGCAAGCTGCTTATATGCAACTTGCCGATCTGATGATTTCGATGGAAAAGAACAAATATCAAACTTTAGCTTCACAACATGGCGGTTGGACAGGTTGGCGCACGTTTAAAATTAGCGCAATTGAAAAATCAGGCAGCGCATATTTGTTTAGCGTGACCGCACAAGATGGACAAGCCATCTTAAATGCTCAAGCCAACACCCCAATTTCGGTACGTGTGAGTGTGCCTGAACAAGCATTGTTACAACCGCAACAGTTTAAACTCAGTGCAAGCACAGAAGATCGTTATCAGTTCTCGGTTGAACCTGTTGCCGAACCAAGTCCATATTCTGTAGCAGCAATTTTAGCGCAGCATTATCAAGTTGGTGATGTCGTTGAGCTGTCTGCTCCAATGACAGTGTGATCTAAAACACATTCTTTTTATTATATTTTGAGGTTAAACTAGGGTTCCGACCCTAGTTTTTTTTGCAATGCAGCTGAATAAATTTACAGATTATGCATTACGCGTGTTGATGTATGTTGCGCCTGAGCGTGATGTACCCTACACCATTGCTGAAATTGCAGCGCAGTTGAAGGTCTCTGAAAATCACCTGATTAAAGTGGTGCATTTTTTAGCCAAACAACAATGGTTAATCACCACACGCGGTAAAGGCGGGGGTATTCGTTTAGATCCAAAGGTATTACAGCTCCCTCTTGGTGTTATGGTACAGACTCTACAAGGCGATGCGCCAATTGTGGATTGCTATCAACCCAATGCCTGTGTATTACTACCAAGCTGTGGCTTAAAAGGCATGTTACAACGGGCTTTGGTTGAATTTTATCAAAGTCTTAATCAATACACCTTCGCACAAGCATTAAGCCCACCCTTAGATGGCAAAAATCCGCTTGCTATTGAGATCTTGAATGTTTAAGTCGCTTGCCTGAGCGACTTCCTTTATAATGCCCCTTGGTAAATTAAGTTTGAAGTTGGGTTATGCATCAGCACCGAGGAAAATCACGTAACAGTAAAACGGCAACTGCGCCAAAGCAAAAGATCACTTATGAGAAAAAAGTTGATTCTGCAATTACTGAATATGCTGTACGCTCACTAAACTGGCTTCGCAAAGCTGAATTTTTAATGAGTGCGCCAAAGCTAAATTTATGTGTTGAAGATACAGGCTATGAAGTGGCTTTTGCGGGTCGTTCTAATGCAGGTAAATCTAGCGCAATTAATGCGCTAACCAACCAAAAGCAATTGGCACGTGCCTCAAAACGTCCGGGTCGTACCCAGATGATTAACTTTTTTAGCTTAGGTAACCCAGACCAACGTTTGGTAGATTTACCCGGTTATGGCTATGCGGCTGTACCTGAAGCCATGAAAATTGTGTGGCAAAAAGAGTTAGAAAATTACCTGATTCATCGTCAAAGCCTACAAGGCTTAGTGTTACTGATGGACATTCGTCATCCATTACAACACTTTGATGTGATGATGCTTGAATGGGCCTATTCGCGTCGTTTATTTGTGCATGTTTTATTGACCAAATCAGATAAACTCAACCGTGGTCCTGCCTCTAAAGCTTTGCAAGAAGTCAAAGCACAACTGCGTAAAATGAAGTTGGATTTTTCTATTCAGTTGTTTTCTTCAATGAATAAACAAGGTTTAGAAGAGTTAGCCAGTGTCATGGCAGGTCGTTTAAACTTTACCTTAGAGCAGCAAAATAACATTGATTTAAGTGAAATTCCTGAAGCATCAAGTGATGATATTGAATTT
>NZ_CANQLZ010000095.1 GCF_947624825.1 uncultured Acinetobacter sp. | reverse complement strand
ATTAGAGAAATTTGCTCAGCTTGTTGATTATCATAAGGCTTTTGAAACTGTCGCACCTCATGTTTGAATTCGCCCTGCTATAATTTTGCAAGGTGAAAGATTCCCAAGTAAAATATCCAATACCGTGTTGTCCAGAAATCATTTCAGCAGTGACAAGACAGAACCAGCATGTTCCCATACCAATCGACAAACCAGTAATTACGTTAGGTAAAGCACCAGGAATAACTACTTCACGAATAATAGCTAGATTTGTTGCCCCCAAACTTTTTGCAGATGCAACTAAACGTGGATCAATAGCATCTACACCATGAATGGTATTAAGCAAGATAGGAAATAAGGCTCCAATAAAAGTAATGTAGATCATGGAAGCTTCAGAAGAAGGAAAAACCAATATTGCTAAAGGAATCCATGCAACCGCAGGAATTGGTCTCAACACTTCTAAAGGGGGCATTAAAAATGCCCCAAGATTCTTAAACTGACCAATGAATAAGCCAAGTAAAACTCCTACACCTGAAGCCAATACAAAACCTGCTAGGACACGAAAAATACTGGATCTGACATGAGCCCATGCAGTTGGTAATTGCAAAAATCGCAAGATGGCATCGATTACTGCTACTGGAGTTGGCACATTACTAAAATTAACAACTCCTAAATTAATTTTGTTCATTGCTAAAATCTGCCACACAACTAAACAAAGCAAAATAGCAACCGTGCCCATCAGAAACTTATTTAGCTTCTGATGGTGCTCTGTTAGCCAACGCAAAGTTGTATGTGGTTTTACATTTTTTAAATTTTGTTCGGCAATACTATTCATACCGATATACCTCATTGTTGGCTTATGGCTATACAACGTGGTTTTACTTAACTAGCTGTTTTACAGAGTTAAAGTCGTAAACCTTACCACCTTGTGCTGCTGCCCACTGAGTTGCATCACCTTTAAGTAGAAATGCATGGATTTCACCAGCACGGTTAGTAGCAAACCAAGCTAAATTTGATAATAGTTTGATATCATTTTGAGAATCTTGGTTATAAACCACACGCACAGATTTGCCTGCCGATTCAATCGCTTTTAAATCCTTAAATGCATGCTCTGGTGTTGCATAATTGCGTACCTTCTCTTCGCCTTTAACCCAAATTTGAGTCACGCGATTGAAGGTTTTAATTTCTTCACCAGTTAATGCATCTTTAGAAATCAACGGAGATTTGCCATAGTTATTTAATGCTTGGCTGTAATCCAAATTAGATGCAGCGAATGCATCTTTGATATATTTGTCTTGAATAAAGGCATTTACATCAACTTTACCGTCATTTTTACCTAGATATTGCAGTGTATCGACTGCAACTTGTGTTGCCTGTTTGTACTCGGATTTCCAAGTTAAATCACGAGTTTGCAAACCAAGTGGACCATGGAATAAATAAACTACTTCGGCTGGGATTCCAGTTTTTTCAGCAATTACTTCACTATATTTTTCAGGTTCTTTTTGTACTAATTGATCCGCTTCGATGGTTGCCTTTAAATATGCTTGTATCACTTCTGGATGTTGCTCTGCATATTGCTGATTAGCTAATACTCCATGGAAGGTAGCTCCTTTTGCTTGAGAGCCATCGTAAATTTTCTTAGCAAAACCTTGATAAGCAAAGAGCTCACCAAATGGAACGAAATCTGCATGTGCATCAATTTTATTACTCTTTAAAGCTGGACCAGCAACTTCAGGTGCCTGGGCAATAATCTGCACATCTTTGGTTGGGTCCCAACCTTGAGCTTTTATGGCACGAAGTAATAAACCATGGGCAGTTGATGCAAAAGGTACTGAAATAGTTTTACCTTTTAATTCTGCTAATGAAGTCACATTAGAACTATTTGGAACAACAATCGCATTACCACTCCCTGTGGTACTACCAGAGAGAGGAGTCAAGAAAATACTTGCTTTACCTGCTTCTTTAAAAGCTACTAAATTATTTACTGCAGGAAACTCTGCCATTGCACCAATATCTAGACGATCAGCAACCATTTCACTAGTTAAAGGAGCACCGGATGTAAAGTTTTTCCATTGGATATCATATTTAACATTTTTATAGTCACCCTCCTTAGGAAGATGCTTTTCTAACAAGCCTAATTCCCTGACCAATAAACCGCCAGTAGCGCAGTTAATGGTAGTATCTTGTGTTCCAATAGCAACTCGAACAGTGCTTATAGGTGATTCAACACTGCTCTGCTCTTTACTGCTACAGCCTATAACCCCAGATATACCTAGTGCCACTAAACTACTTAATAATATTTTTTTAGCTGGTAATGTGGACATTTTTTACTCTCTACTTTAATAAATAAGGAATATTTACGTGAATCGCATCAGTTGGGCAGTCTTTTTCACAAGGCATGCAATACCAACATTCATCAAATTGCATAAAAGCTTTCTTTGTTACCGGATCAATCGCCAATAGATCCATCGGGCATACATCGACACATACAGTGCAACCTTTGTCTGCAATACACTTATCTTCATCTACCAAAACTGGTGCAACAGTACGGTGTTGAACTTCTTTAAATATAAGGGTCATGATTTATTTCCTTACTCATCTGTGAAAAGGTATGCTTTACCTACCTGCATTAAATTGCTTCAGCAGCTTCCACAGGTTGATCTTTTTGAATACGTAATTGGTGATAGGAATTTTTTTCTTGGGCTTCAATAGGCACAACATACGGCTCAACAGGCTTTTTAAAGCTGACCATATTGTCATTTTCATCTTTCTTAAGATGAGCATGACAGAACCATTCATTATTGTTAGTTTGTGGAAAATCAGCACGGTAGTGATACAAACCCCAGCGACTTTCTGTGCGGAATAATGAGGCTCTTGCAGCCATTTCAGCACAGTCACGAATTACTGATACTTCTGCTGCTCGCATGAGTTCATGTGGATTGTTGGCTTTAATCTGTGCAATATCGTATTTAATTTCCTCAAAACGACGTAAACCAATTTCCATTTTTTGCCGAGTCTTTGGTGGTTGCAGATAGTCATTCACAAATCTACGTAACTTATATTCGACTTGCTCAGCAGGTAAACCCTCTTTAAGTTCAAGCGGTGCAAAAATTCGTGCTTTTTCAGCATCAATTTCTGCTTGATTCAGCTCACCCGAATCAATATTTACTACATACTCTGCCGCATTAACACCGGCAAACCAGCCATAAGTAAATGCACCTAGCATATAGTTATGAGGGACAGCGGCCATATCACCAGCGCTATATAAGCCTTTTACAGAAGTCTCAGCTTTTTCATTAACCCAAACACCCGAAGCACTATGTCCACTACAGAAGCCAATTTCTGAGATATGCATTTCCACCATATCTTTGCGGTAATCTGTATCACGACCCTCATGGAAGCGACCACGACTTGGACGTTCATTCGTATGCAGAATTTCTTCAATAGTTTGAATTGTTTCTTCGGCTAAATGATCCATTTTTAAGAAAACAGGACCGTGTCCACTTTCTAATTCTTGATAAAACTCCCACATCATCTGACCACTCCAGTAGTCACATTCAATGAATCGTTCACCTTTACTGTTAGCGGTATAGCCGCCCAATGGGCCTGTTACATAAGCACAAGCTGGACCGTTATAATCTTTAATTAATGGGTTAATCTGAAAACATTCTAAATTCGATAATTCTGCTCCAGCATGGTAAGCCATTGCATAACCATCGCCAGCATTAGTAGGGTTCTCGTAAGTACCCATTAGGTATCCTGAAGAAGGTAAACCTAAACGCCCTGCTGCCCCACAACATAGTATTGCTGCTTTGGTTTTAATGACATAGAACTCTCCAGTTCTGCAATCAAATCCAAGTACACCGTTAATCGCGCCATTCTCATTTTTCAATAATTTAGTAGTAACGATCCGATTATTGATTTTTACTTGAGCACGCTTCATTTGGCGATACAGCACTTTTTTTACATCGTGCCCTTCAGGCATAGGTAGTACATAAGCTCCCATATGATGAACTTTCTTAACCGCAAACTCGCCAGTTTCATCTTTTTCGAACTTAATACCCCACTGATCTAACTGTTGGATCGTGGTAAAACTATGTTTTGCATAGGCATAGATAGTGTTTTGGTTCACGATGCCATCATTAGCAATAGTGATTTCTTTAGTGTATTGCTCTGGTGTGGCATATCCTGGAATGACAGCATTGTTTAGGCCATCCATTCCCATAGAAATGGCACCACTGCGTTTAACATTCGCTTTTTCAATCAGTAATACGCTTAAATTCGGATTAGCTTGTTTAGCTTTAATAGCTGCCATTGGACCTGCGGTGCCTCCGCCGATAACTACAATGTCATACTCTAAATATTTTGTATCCATAAGATTCCTTTTGCTTTTTCTGGCTGCATTAACGGAAAATGCGTAATTGGTATTGGAAGCTTTCACCTGAGAAATACAGGTATTCATAATCAAGTGGTTGGTTTTGTGCATCATGAGTTAAACGCTCAATACGTAAAATTGGCGTATTCACGTCTACCGAAAGTAGTTGAGCAAGTTCATCATCAGCTTGAATTGCATCAATATTTAAGTCGGCATAACCAAGTGGAATAGATAAGTCACGCTCAATAGCACTAAAAATATCAGTGCTGCGTAAATCCACTTCTTTCTCTACTAATTGTTTACCTACTGTTGCAGGTAAATAAGTCAACTCATATGACACAGGTTCATTATTGAGTAAACGCACACGTTTAATTTCTACAACTTGGCTATGTACAGAAATTCTCAGCTTAGACGCGACTTTTATTGGTGCTTCAATGAATTTCACAGAAAGCACTTCATTCAAAATTTGATGCCCTGTATGAGACATTGCCTCAGCAAAACCCTGTAATTGAGTAATGTTTTGGTATGCCTTTGGCTTACTAACAAAAGTTCCTTTGCCATGAACTTTGAAAATTAATCCTTCTTGCGACAACTTATGTAAAGCCTGGCGCACTGTAATACGACTTACATTGAATAAGTCTGAAAGCTCATTTTCTGAAGGCAATTGACTTAGCGGTGGATATACACCTTGTTGAATTTTGCTATGCAATTGTTCTTTCACTTGTTCATACAAAGGTTGCTGGCTATTTTTGCTGGCAAGATCAGACATGTTTCATCAACTTGTTATAACAACTTGAGCAAACAATAATTAATGTTCTAGAGAAATGGAAATACCAAGATTTGATTTATTTATGAAAAATAAAGCTGAAAAAATTCAGTAAGTTATTATTCTAAAAAAGAATTTATTTTCTTAAAAAAATATAAGATAAAGAATAGACCTCTTGCGAAAGTAAAAAATTGTTTATACTAGTCCCATGAAATATGAAAATTTAACTAGATTTAATGATG
>NZ_CANQLZ010000094.1 GCF_947624825.1 uncultured Acinetobacter sp. | reverse complement strand
ACCTAACCAGTCAAACAATGGCGCTTTTTCAGAATGTTCAGGACAAGCAGGGTAGCCCGGTGCAGGACGAATACCCACATACTTCTCTTTAATCAAATCTTCATTCGACAATTGTTCATCCGCTTGATAGCCCCAGAACTCTTTACGAACACGTTCGTGTAAATGCTCCGCAAATGCTTCTGCAAAACGGTCGCCCAAGGCTTGAACCATAATCGCGTTATAGTCATCGCCTTTGGCTTTGTATTCTTGCGAAAGTTCTTCTGCACCAAAGATTGAAACGGTAAAACCACCTAAGTAATCTTGAGCTACATCTTTTGGTGCAACGAAGTCAGCCAATGAGAAGTTGGCTTTACCTGTCACTTTGTCAGACTGCTGACGAAGATGCTCAAAGGTATGTGTGACATTGCCATTTTCATCCGTCACGGCAACAGTATCTGCTGCTACACGGTTGGCAGGGTAAATGCTAAATGTTGCACGGGCATCAAAGCGTTTATTGTCGATGATGTCTTTGAGCATCGCTTGTGCTTGTTCAAACAAATCACGCGCGGCTTCACCCACCACTTCATCTTCAAGGATTTTCGGGTATTTGCCCGCCAAGCTCCAAGAAATAAAGAATGGTGTCCAGTCAAAGTATTCCACCAAAGTTTCTAAAGAATAATTGGTGAATGTTTGTGAACCAATAAAGTTCGGCTTTACAGGGGCATTCTTGTCAAAATCAACTTTGAAGTTATTTTCTACAGATTCCGCATAAGATAACTTGGCTGCTTTCGGTTGCTTGTTGGCTAAACGAATACGGATTTTTTCATAATCCGCTGCATAGTCTTCTGCCAGTTTTGGCTTCATTTCAGCAGATAATAATTGTGTGGCAACACCCACCGCACGTGAAGCATCGGCGGTGTAATAAACACCATCATTTTGATATTGCGGTGAAATTTTTACCGCAGTATGTGCTTTAGATGTCGTTGCACCACCAATCATCAAGGGAATGTTAAAGCCTTTACGTTGCATTTCTTTGGCAACAAAAACCATTTCATCCAAAGATGGTGTAATCAAACCTGATAAACCGATGATGTCGACTTTCTCATCAATCGCAGTTTGCAGAATTTTCTCACATGGCACCATCACGCCAAGGTCAACGATGTCATAACCGTTACAACCAAGCACTACGCCAACGATATTTTTACCGATGTCGTGTACGTCGCCTTTTACCGTTGCAAGTAAGATTTTACCTTTAGACTGACCAACGGTTTTTTCAGCTTCAATGAACGGGTTGAGCCAAGCAACCGCTTGTTTCATTACACGAGCAGATTTCACCACTTGAGGTAAGAACATTTTACCGGCACCGAACAGGTCGCCAACCACGTTCATACCTGCCATTAACGGGCCTTCGATCACATCTAGCGGACGAGTCGAATTTAAACGTGCTTCTTCCGTATCTTCATCAATGTATGTGGTAATACCTTTGACCAATGCATATTCAAGACGTTTTTCAACGCTCTCATTACGCCATTCAAGGTTTTCTTCAGCTTTTTGTGCGCCCGCTTGACCACGGTATTTTTCAGCTACAGCAAGGAGTTTTTCAGTCGCATCTTGACCGCTAATCCCTTGGTTGCGGTTCATCACCACATCTTCAACCGCTTCTTTTAAATCTTTGTCGATGTCATCATAAATCGCAAGCTGACCTGCGTTTACGATCCCCATGGTTAAGCCTTGTTGAATGCCGTGGTATAAGAACACCGCATGGATCGCTTCACGGACAGGTTCGTTACCACGGAATGAGAACGATACGTTTGAAATACCACCTGAAATCATCGCATTTGGTAGATTCTGTTTAATCCAACCTGTTGCTTCAATAAAGTCCACGCCATAGTTGTTGTGTTCTTCGATACCTGTTGCTACCGCAAATACGTTCGGGTCAAAGATAATATCTTCAGAAGGGAAGCCAACTTCATTGACAAGCACGTCATAAGAACGCTTACAGATTTCTTTTTTACGCTGAGCTGTATCTGCCTGACCATTTTCATCAAATGCCATGACAATAACCGCTGCACCGTATTGACGGCACAGGCGTGCACGTTCTACAAACTCGTCATAACCTTCTTTTAACGAGATTGAGTTAACAACCGCTTTACCTTGTACGCATTTTAAACCTGCTTCAATAATCTCCCATTTAGAAGAATCGAGCATGATTGGCACACGTGAAATATCAGGTTCAGAGGCAATCAGATTCAAGAAGTGCACCATTGCACCTTGTGAATCGAGCATGCCTTCATCCATGTTGATGTCAATGATTTGCGCACCGGCTTCAACTTGTTGACGCGCAACGTCTAGCGCTTCTGTAAAGTTTTCTTCTTTAATTAAACGTAGGAATTTTTTAGAACCGGTCACGTTGGTACGTTCACCAACGTTCACGAACAATGAATCTTTGGTGATGTTAAATGGCTCTAAACCACTTAAACGACATGCAGGTTCAATTTCAGGAATTTGACGCGGGGTAATACCTGCAACCGCTTGTGCAATCGCACGGATGTGATCGGGCGTGGTACCACAACAACCACCGGTAATATTAATTAAACCGCTTTCAGCGAATTCTTTGATGAATGCCGCAGTTTCTTCAGGGGTTTCATCATAACCACCAAAGGCATTTGGTAAACCTGCGTTTGGATGTGCAGAAACAAAAGTATCCGCCACGTCAGAGATGGTTTTGACGTGTGGACGCATGGCATCTGCACCAAGAGCACAGTTAAAACCAATAGATAATGGCTCTGCATGACGCATTGAGTTCCAGAATGCTTCTGCGGTTTGACCTGTCAATGTACGACCTGAGGCATCAGTAATGGTGCCTGAAATCATAATTGGCAATTCATAACCAATTTCTTTAAACACTTCTTTGACTGCAAAAATCGCAGCTTTAGCATTTAAAGTATCAAATACGGTTTCAATTAAGATGATGTCCGCACCACCTTCAATCAATGCTTTGGTCGATTCCATATAGTCGACTTTAAGCGCATCAAAAGTAATGTTACGAAACGCAGGGTCGTTTACTTTTGGTGAAATAGACGTGGTACGTGATGTCGGACCAATCACACCTGCCACAAAACGTGGTTTTTCAGGGGTTGAATATTTGGCACAGGCTTCTTTAGCAAGACGTGCTGCTGCAATATTAATTTCAGGAACCAAATCTTCCATATGGTAATCCGACATTGAAACACGCGTACCGTTAAAGGTATTGGTTTCAATAATATCTGCACCGGCTTCAAGGTAAGCTTCATGAATCCCTTGAATAATGTGGGGTTGAGTGAGCACCAAAAGGTCATTGTTGCCTTTTAAGTCAGATGCCCAATCGGCGAAGCGTTCACCACGGTAATCAGCTTCTTCGAGTTTGTGGCGTTGAATCATGGTGCCCATTGCACCATCAATAATCAGGATGCGCTTGGCAAGAAGCTCTTTTAAAGTGGCGAGTGTGGACATACAAAACCCCAATCCGGTGGAATAGAAAATCGCAGCTATATTAGCAGAATTCATGACCAGTTGAGGAGTATTCAAACTAAGTAGTTGAATTGCTATACAGAAAAGACAAATAGATGAATTTTTTTCATGTTAATGGCGCTGTATAAGTACTGACCAAAAATGAGATTCACGTTAAAATTTTAGTCATAAAGAATATTTTGTATTGCATACTATGGCCATAAATTAACAATATTGTTTAATTAAATCGCATATCACGATAAAATCATTTAATTGGATTTAAAAAACAGCCAACTTTTAACATCGATTTATCATATAATTATTATAATTCAACTGAAAAAATATGAGGATAATTTTGTCCTCTATGCCAATTGCATGAATTCTACCCCAAATTCCACACAATCAGCTCCACACGCAGCTGATCAGTCGACCAATGTTCATGTACCAACACCAAAATTTTTTATGCCGGTGTTTTTGACCCTGATTGTATCGACGCTGATTTATATTGGTTTTCAACTTTCCCTTGATTTAGCGCATGTGCCTGCACTTGGGTTATATAGCGTAGTGTTGCTCGCTAGTGCTTTGTTTATTGCATTGGGCTTTGAGTTTGTAAATGGTTTTCACGATACTGCCAATGCGGTCGCCACCGTGATTTATACCAATGCCTTGCCGGCACCGGTTGCGGTGATGTGGGCAGGCTTTTGTAATTTCCTTGGTGTGATGGTGGCCAGTGGCGCTGTAGCATACGGGATTATCGCTTTATTGCCCGTTGAACTGATTATGAATGTCGGTTCAGGCGCCGGCTTTGCTATGGTGTTTGCCATGCTCATTGCTGCCATTATATGGAACTTAGGCACATGGTTTTTGGGCATTCCGGCATCGAGTTCACATACTTTAATCGGTTCGATTTTAGGGGTGGGCATTATGAACTACATCTTGCATGCAAGCAGTGGTGCATCGGGTGTAGATATGGATCAGGTGATGAAGGTGGGTAAGGCCTTGCTATTTTCACCTTTAATTGGTTTTGCGTTTGCTGCGGTTTTGTTCTTATTGGTGAAAAAAATATTTAAAAACCAAATGGAGCTGTTTCAACCGCCTGTGGGCAATAAGCCACCACCACCGATTATTCGTGCCATTTTGATTTTTACCTGCACAGGGGTGAGTTTTGCGCACGGCTCTAACGATGGTCAAAAAGGTATGGGGTTAATCATGCTGATTTTGATTGGTTGTGTACCGCTGGCTTATTCTTTAAATAAAAATGTCGATAGCGCGCATATGCAATCTTTTGCTGAGCTATCGGCACAAACGGCTCATTTGATTGCTCCACATCATCAAGACATTTCTGATCAAAAAGCACGTGCGATTATTACCCATTATGTGCAAACCAAGCAATTAACGCCACAGGTGGTGCCCGCTTTGGCCAATCTCACCGAGCATTTAGGTGAAAAAGTTGGGAGCTACCAAAACTTAAAAGATGTACCCGAAGCACAAGTGTCTGAATTTCGTAATGATATGTATTTAAGCAGCACAGCCTTTAAGCGCCTTGATAAAGCCGAGGCCTTACCGAGCATGAGCGCCGTGCAGACAAAAACAGTAGATGCTTACCGTGATCATTTGGATTCATTTTTACAATACATCCCAACATGGGTCAAAGTTGCAGTTGCATTGGCACTTGGTTTAGGCACCATGGTCGGTTGGAAGCGTATTGTGGTCACTGTAGGTGAGCGTATTGGTAAAAACCATATGACTTATGGTCAAGGGATGTCGGCTGAACTTGTCGCAATGTCTACCATTGCAGCAGCAGATGGTCTTGGTATGCCTGTATCCACTACACATGTGTTGAACTCGGCTGTTGCTGGAACCATGGTCGCCAACAAATCGGGTTTAAACTTTAATACCGTAAAGACCATTTTATCGGCTTGGATCTTTACTTTACCTGCCACCATCTGTTTGTCAGGGGTGTTGTATTGGTTATTAGATCTCTTGCGAAAGTTAATTTAAGAGCATCCAATTCACCATTCCAGCAATTAAATTCATTCTTAGACCA
>NZ_CANQLZ010000093.1 GCF_947624825.1 uncultured Acinetobacter sp. | reverse complement strand
ATCGCTGTAGCAGCCTCTAATTTGTTTCGTGGCAAATCCTTAGCTAAAACCAGTGTTTGCTGTTTAGCGGGATCTTCGGGATCTGAAAACCCATGTTCTAAGTTTTGAATCGTGCGCCACGCATCAACCCGTTTTAAGTCTGCCGCATGGTAGTAAGGCTGTAGCCGCTTGCCTGTCGTTAGCTCCACATTGGGAATAACAAAGTTCAGCTCTAGCCGTCCTTTGTCGGTATGCTCCACCCAAAGTACGCTGTACTGATCCTTATCCATGCCTGGAAACAAACAATCTTCAAAGCTGGCCATCACCTCACGCTTTTGTTCATCACTAATGTTCCGTTCCTCGAACGACAAAACGCCCGAGGTGTACTTTTTGGCATAGTGGCTAGCATCAATCAATGCCACGGTTTCATCAGGATCACCGCTTAACACCTTGGCTTTTTCACGATCTCGATCTTTACCCAGTAAATAATCCACTGAGCCGCCACCGCTACCAGTACCACGGGCAAAAAAGCTAACTATCACGGCGTATCAGCTCCCTAACAGCAGTCAACGCCCGTTCGGTAGCCGTTAGCTGTGCCAACAACTCCACAGCACACAAACGCAAATCAAGCGTGCCTGTCTTGGCTTCCGTATTCACATGGCGGGCTAACTGA
The DNA here is from genome assembly GCF_947624825.1 of uncultured Acinetobacter sp. GTDB lineage: Bacteria > Pseudomonadota > Gammaproteobacteria > Pseudomonadales > Moraxellaceae > Acinetobacter. Next base: position 5,097 of record NZ_CANQLZ010000093.1, on the reverse strand, counting down.
TTCAAATTGCCGCCAATTCCTGCCAATATCCGAACCACTTCGGGCGGTAGTTCATGACGCACCACGTCCTGACGACCAACACCGCCAGACAAACCTATCTCACGTAACCAACGAGCTAGCTCGGCACGTCCTTTATTGGCATTTAACTTGGTTAGCTCCGCATCAGTAACACGGATTTTTATGGACTTTGTACGCTTCATCTTTTTGCTTTCAACTCTCCACGCAATTCGGCTGCCTCACAAATCGCGATACGTTCCGCCTGCTGAGCGCGTGATAACTCATCTTCTAACCGACCCAAACGCTCAAGCTGAGCTGTGGAACGCTCAACAGCCAATCTCATTTCGAGTAATTCTTTTTCTGCACGTTCAAGCCGATCTCTACTCACAGCGAGTTCACCCTCTAATTGCTCAACAACCTCTCCTAGCTCCGCTTGCACTTGCTCACTCTCAAGCCGTGATTTCTGTAAAGCTTCACGCTCTATCGCCAACGTGTCATGAGCTAATTGTTGTGCCTGTTTCCAAACAGATAAAAACGAACCTTGCAACACTTCAGGAACAGGGGAAAGATCACTTTGAACCTGCTGTTGCTCACTAGGCTTCCAAACTTTCATTGCCTCACTGATAGTCGTAAAACTACCGCCTCCCAAAGCAGACCGAAGCTCTGCCAAAGTAGGACGCTTACCTTTGGCCTCACTTAACTCATTGGCTTTGTCGTGAATTTTTTTATAGCTCTCATTCATATCCTATCCTTTGTAGTATGTAATAGTAGTATTACTACAAACTATTATTACAAATGTGTTAGCTAAGCAATGAACACAACCATCACTTTTACTTGTAAAGGTGATGCACAGGGGGGTTAAGGGGGGCAGTATGCCCAACCTTACAAGGTCACAAAGAAACCTGTAAGGGGTCTTTGTGTATCCTTGCTTAAACAATACTGTACAATATACCCTGCCCCATTTCTTCTGTAAACTACGCACTCCGTTTGTTTCCGCACCACTTTTCGCTACGCTCCAAAGTGCTACGGTCGACTATGTTTTTCTAAGCCATAGCTAACGATAAACCGTCCACTGATTGCCACAACATCAGCCCACCTTTTATATTCAATCCACAAAAGCGCTGTCATCTGATTTAGGCTTCACTGAACACCCTACTTTTTAAGCCACGAATTGATAGACCCCACTGATACGCCCAGCTCCTTCGCTATCGTTCTTTGACTCATGCCCCTTGCTGATAATAAGCGGGCCTGTACACGCTTTTCTTCGTTTGCCTTAGCTCTGACCACTCCAGATGCTTTCCCACCTATAGCGCCCCGTTGCGCTTGCTTCTGTAAAAACTCCTGCTCGGCTCGATGATCATGCACCCAACAATATTTGGCAATGGATTTAGCCGTGGCTTTAACTTCGCTATACGCCAATGGGGTCATAAACTGGGTATTGATACCCAGTGCGTAGTCCTCTACTTCACTGCGCCACACGTCAAACAGCCTAGAACGGGCTGTAACGCGATAAAAACGAATAGCCTTATATGCCCAAGCCCTAGTGGTATCAAATAGCGTTACGTTGCGCCCTAATCCTGCTACGGTGGTTTCTTTCTCGGCATACTCCCCTAAGTCACGTTTAAGCCAGTCGGACAGCTCAAAAAGGTCGTACTCGTGTTTGTGTAGGCACAAAGTAGTGGTTTTGTAGGGGTTACGAGTAATCAAACCGCTATAACCTGCGTCTGCACCCAGTTCAATGCGATACCCACGCTCTATAGCAGCCAAATAGCGTAACGGTTCTCGTCGCCCGTATTCACTAGTTGTTACGGGTTCAGCCAGTTTGTAAACAAGGTGAGCATGTCCATTTTCTGAGTTGATTGCTGCATAATTTGGCGGCGCTATGTGGCAATCTTCCCACGCAAAGGCTGCGCCTTGGCGATCTACGTCAAAAACAAGGTAATGCAGTTGGCTTGGTGGGTTTATTTGCAGATAACGGCGGCGTTTAGCCGTTTTCAGCGGTCTAATGCGTAAACCATCGGCTAAATCGTCAGCACAATAGGGTCTGTAAGGTAATGGTGTTAAGAAACTGTCTATAAACTCATCTACGAATCTGTTTTTCTCTAGCATTTTTATTGCTCATTTTCGCTAGAGTGCCTACAATAGAAGTATATTGATGCACCTAGCTTAGCCGTTGGGGAGTATCAACCCAAAGCCCAGACTGTTCGCGCAGTTATGGGCTTTTATTTTAAATTCAAAAATCTATACTAACTTGCTCTTCTCTCAGATGAAAGGCGAGACTCTTAAATATAACCACATTGCTTAAAATAGATACAAAGTCTGAAGATTTCGTTTGAATCAAAACCCCTAGAGAATTAGGCCTAGTCTGTAAAGAGGCTAATAACACTTTATACGACTCTTCTAGTGAATCCTCCTCCTTTTGTACTTTTAGAAAGACCGTCTTCCCTTCAATTTCTTGATTTAAAATACCATCTAAACCACTGTTTCGATGAATTTTTGAATACTCGAATCCAACCAAATGCCTCTCAACCCAAGGGTCTAAACGCTCAAAACTGGCAAGCCCCTTCTTCAATACTTTTGACTCTGTTCTAACAAGAGGCGAACTTAACCTTTTCTCCGTTAACAAAACAGCCTCTTCTGATACATCTATACCAATATACTGCCGCTGCAAAGACTGCGCAGCCACCAGCGTAGTCCCGCTCCCACAAAAAGGGTCTAAGACCACATCCCCTTTATCGGTCACAAGACCAACTATCCTCTCCAATAGAACAAGGGGTTTTTGAGTAGGGTATCCAGTCCTTTCTTTTGCCTTAGGATTCAAGTACGGAATATCCCAAACATCACCTAAAGGAACACCTTTCTTCGCCCCCCCATAGACAACCTCTCCATTCTTATCTCTTGCATAAACAGACGTACCTGAGGAGTCTCTTTCTCTTTTTTGAAGAATCTGATCTAAGTTCGTAGTAGCGCTATACTCCACCAAAGTTTGGTTCCACTTAAACTCCTTGCTTTTAGAGAAAAAAAGTATGTTCTGATGTTGATTCATCAGACCTTTCTTAGCGTTACTCCATCTTTTATATGTCCATATAATCTCAGATTGAAAACTATCCCTCCCAAAAACGTTTTCTAGCATCATCCTTATAATATGGTTCGCACTCCTATCACAGTGAACAAAAATAGACCCACTGTTTTTTAAAACTCTTCTACACTTTACAACCCTCTGATAAAGGAAGTCATAATACTCACCCCAACTCCCCCATATATCGCTAAACAAATAGCTTGCCCCATCCTCTCTAGCTCTACCTTTAAAAAGCTTACCTGTAAAAAAAGGCGGGTCCATATAAACCAAATCCACTGATTCATCAGGGATCATGTCTAACTGCTCGACGCAGTCGCCCAAAAAAACTTTATTAAGCTGCATTACCTGTCTTTTCTATAGCTATTTTCTGAATGATCCCAAAAAGATCATGCCCTGTGTACTCCCTAAGGTAAGACCAAGCAGTATCCCCATAGTAATATCCACCACCCAACCCACCATATAAATCCTGTAAAACTCTCTGTATCCTCTGAGCCTGAGTTCTATTAGGGTAATAAAACATCAATCTAACTGGTCTATAACCAGCATCATGTATGGTTTTTAACCTCGTATGCTCTTTAGTGATGTGATCTCCATCTGTCGTCGCATCTCTCCACTTTATTTCAAAAGCATCATTCCCTACCAAGGCATCAATCTCAAAAGTTTTAGGTCTCACTCCATTTGTATTTGGTATTCGTTTTTTCTCAGCCTCTGGATGTGAGTGCTTAATGCACAAAAATGCCGCATCTTCTAAAAAAGATCCTGCATAACGATACAAAAAACGCCCTTTGTTTTGCATCACATCAATCTGATGCCCCTCTTCGGGACAGACACCCAAAACTCTATACAGAATATGATGACTAAAATCATCAGCTTCCATCTCAATTATTCTTGTGTCCATTTGCTGTCTAAGTCTCAACTCATAACCATCAGACAACTCTTTAATTTCGTCGTATAAAATCACTTTCAAAACCTCAAGAAAAAGTGACTATTTTAGTATCAAAAATGATGGATCACCGACAAAACCCCATGCTACGTGTTTTCTCCTGCACTTTTTCCTTTATCGCTTGGACAAACTGGTTAACTGCCGTAACTGCTCGGTCAATGCCTTGTTTTGCTCGCTCAACTGTGTCACCTGCTCGCTTAATCCCTCTAAGGCTTTCACCCGTATCCCCAATTGAACCAAGCTGTTCAGCATATTTTCGTGTGTCGTCCTGCGCTCGTTCTCTAAGTGTTCTAGATCGTTGGTTAATGTTTTCAACGTGTCTAGCAATAGCTTCTCTGTTGCTGTCATTTATTTGCCCACCTTGATGATCCAATGCCCGTCCTGTGACTGCCACACCTCGGGTTTTTTCTTCATCTTCACGTCTTGAACCAAGTACGTTTCCCCTTTCTCTTTCACCAGTTCCAAGCCCTCGGGTAATTCCGCTAACACCTGCTTGCCCTGCGCTATGGCTTGGCTTTGCCGCTGAATCGTTAAGCCCTGCCACATGCTCCAAGTAGTCAGCCCCAGCCCTAGAAGCACTAACAAGGCGATCACCCAAAGCCATGTTTTGAACAGGCTCATGCTCATACGCTGCTGATTGGCGTAAATCTCTTTCTTCAAGACCTCGTTGCTGTCGTGGATAGCGTTTTTCAAGGTCTCGTTGCTTTTGCTCAATGCCGTAGCTAAATCGCCCTCTAGCTGCTTCAAGTCGTGCTGTAGCGCCTTGCTGATGCTCTCGGCTTCTTTGCTCGATGTCTCCTTGAAGGTCTTGGCTAAATCTAAAATCTTGCTCATAAATCGCCCCTTTTAAGCGTATGTTTCGACCGCCATCGGGGTCTTTAATGCTGATACTGCTCTTGGTCTGTCGTGCCACCTCAAAACCCGCCTGCCCCAACGTCTCGATCACGTCATCACGGCACGTAACCACCCCACGCAAGGCTAACCCCTGCAAAGCATCATTAATCGCTGTAGCAGCCTCTAATTTGTTTCGTGGCAAATCCTTAGCTAAAACCAGTGTTTGCTGTTTAGCGGGATCTTC
>NZ_CANQLZ010000092.1 GCF_947624825.1 uncultured Acinetobacter sp. | reverse complement strand
TTCAGGGGTATATTTTACTTTTTTCATCGGGACATTCTCTCAGAAAGCTTGGTCTCCGACAAACCCGGTACGGTTCAGTTGCCGACACATAAAGCGACCCAAATAGAAGAATTACTACCTCACCGCTGGAAACCTGAACCGAATTAAAAAATATGCATGGGGTTCAGCGGACGCTTACATTTACTCTAATGACTTATAGCTGATTACTTAATTTAGTAGCACATCAAAAACCTTGTAAAATGGTATTTTACAAATATATTTACGCGCTACAGCCTTTAGAATTTAGCTATAGTTAGATAATCAGTGCTTTTTTTACCTTTGGATGTCTCAATAATAATCGAGATGTGATATTTCCGTCGTCATAGAGGCTCCTGATTTTTTTAGACAATAAAAAACCCTGCTTTCGCAAGGTTAGATATAGATTACTCTTGCCTTTTATGAAGGTGAAAAGCACTGCTTTGTAGAAACCTCCTTAAGGAGGTTTTTTAAAATCAACTGGATTAAAACTGCGGTTTAACCACCACTAAAATCACTACTGCGAGTAAAATAAGCGTTGGCATTTCATTGAAGAAACGCCAAAACTTATGTGATTTGTAATGCGGGTTTTCCATCAGTTTTTTACGATAATAACCACAAACAAAATGGTAAATCACCAGTAAGCCCACTAATCCAACTTTCAGGTAAAACCAGAGTGCTTCATGGTAATGCCGAGTTGCATCACCCCAATCCACTAAAAAATGCGCTGTGATGAGAGTGGCAAGCATTGACGGCCACATGATGCCGCGGTACAACTTTCGTTCCATAATCTGGAAACGCTGATGACTCGTGGCATCTTCACTCATCGCATGATAAACATATAAACGTGGCAAGTAGAACAAAGCGGCGAACCAGCAAACTACAGCAATAATATGTAATGCTTTTACCCACAAGAAAGCATCAGAAGGAGCATCCATCTATTCACCCTTTTAAGGGCAGTGTGGCAGAAGTTGATCATCCGTTGCCGAATGATCAACAATTCTTAGCTTAGCCTTCTCAATTTTTTGAAAACAAGACATGCATTTACACCGCCAAAACCGAAACTGTTACTCATCATAGTATTCAATTTTATGTCACATTTTCAAGCACGATATCAAATGGTTTTGCACCTTCATCCAGTTCAGTCACGTTGATTTTTGGTGCAATAAAGTCATTTTGCATCATCAATACTGAATAAATCACTCATATAGGCATACGGATCCAGTCCATTCAGTTTCGCTGACTGTAAGCATCATGTGTTCACAGCTCGTTGACCACTGTACAGTGATCCTGCAAACAGCTAGCTCTTACGTCCCATGTATGAGTATTTGTAGTCATGAATTAAGTCTCCACTTATTTTAAGTGGGGACCAAATTAAGGATTATCGGATAGCTTGATAAAGTGTGTTCACTAGAGAGGTTGCTACAATCCTTTTTGGGGAAGGAATTGTTTTATATAATACTTAGAAATAGATTATATTATTCTTAATTAGATAAGATAAGCAAAATACAGATGCAAACATTTCTATTAGGAAAGAGGGCTCTTTCCGTTCTTGTAGTGCTTATTACATTAATCTTATTTTTGGTTTATGTCCTATTGCGTACAGGACCTTTTGCACCAGTCAAGGTCAGTCTGACACAGGTTAAGTATAAATCTATTCAGCCTAGTCTGTTTGGTATAGCGACTGTTGAAGCTCGTCATAATTACAAAATTGGTCCCACAGCGGCAGGTCGTCTTAAAAACCTTCAAGTCGATATTGGCGATGCTGTACAAACTGGACAGCTCTTGGGAGAAATGGATCCAGTCGATTTGGAAGAAAAAACACTTGCACAACGTGCCATTATCCAAAAAATCATCTCTCAGCAACAAGATATTCAAATTCGTCAAAAGTTTGCACAGCAACAAGTTCAACGCTATCAGCAACTCACCAAAATCAATGCCACCAGTCAAGAGTCACTCGCGATTAAGCAGCAGGAGCTTGATCTCGCTACAACAGCACTTGGCTCAATGCAACAAGAACTTAATAAAGCTCGTGCAGACCTCAATACACTACAAGCCCAGCGCGACAATTTAAATTTAATGGCAACAGCACCAGGTATAGTCACAGCCCGTTATGCAGAACCTGGCTCTACTGTAGTTGCAGGGCAAACCGTATTGGAAATTGTAGACCCGAAGTCTATTTGGTTGAATACACGCTTCGATCAATCTAGTACGATTGGCTTAGCCTCAGGTTTACCTGCACAAATTCATTTACGTTCGCGTCAAAGTAACACGCTTTCAGGTCAAGTCTTATGGGTAGAGCCTCGTGCAGATGTTATTACCGAAGAAATCTTAGCCAAAGTAGTCTTTAGTCAACAACCTAACCCTCTACCCCCTTTAGGTGAATTAGCAGAAGTGACAATTAAACTAGCACCACTGTCTCGCAGCCTTGCTATTCCAAATGCTGCTATTCACCGCATCAATAACCAAGTCGGTGTCTGGAAAGTGACAGATCAAAAACTACAATTTATTGAAATTAAACTAGGTCGCTCTAATTTAGAGGGTGATGTTCAAGTACTCGATGGTCTATCAGAAAATGATCAAATCGTTTTATATAGTGAAAAACCACTTAATGCGAAAAACCGTTTGCGTATTGTAAAAAATCTTGCAGGAACATCTGAATGATTAGCTTAGCCGGTCGGGATATATTCCATTCATGGGGTAAGTTTGTTTTTACTGGTTTTGGACTTGGCTTGTTGATCGGCGTGACTCTAATTATGGCGGGTGTCTACCGTGGTATGGTGGATGATGCCAAGGCTTTATTAAATAATAGCGGTGCAGATTTATGGGTGGTACAACAAGATACGCTTGGTCCATATGCTGAACCTTCTAGTGTGCGTGATGATTTATATCGTAGTGTCATGACTACACCTGAAGTAGAACATGCCTCAAATATTACTTATCTGACCACACAAGTTCATTATAAAGATAAAGATATCCGTGCGATGGTGGTTGGAATCCATACAGGTGAACATGCCTGGAATAATTTAGGCTGGCCACCTTACCTTTTAGCGGGACGTCAATTGACTCGGGGGCACTATGAAGCTGTTGTAGACATCACTTCAGGACTTAAATTAGGTGATCGCATCAAAATCCGTCGTAATTATTTTACTGTAGTAGGATTGACTCGACGAATGGTGTCATCAGGTGGTGACCCGATGATTTTTATTCCGCTTAAAGATGCACAACAAGCCCAATTTCAAAAAGATAATGCGGCAATTTTACAAGACCGCCGACGTACCGCACAAAATCCGATTTACAATCGTCCTGCGTATCCAGATTTATTAGACAGTGTTCTGAGTGCCCAAACCAGCAATCGTTATGTAAATGCAATTTTAGTCCGTCTTAAAACTGGTACTTCCGCAGAAGATACTGCTGAACACATCCAACGTTGGCAGCAACTGACTGTCTACACGCGTCTTCAAATGGAACATATTTTAATTAGCAAGATGATTGCAACATCAGCAAGGCAGATTGCGATGTTTTTAGTAATTTTGGCTTTGGTGAGCGCGGCAATTGTGGCATTTATTATTTATACCCTAACCATGGATAAAATTCGAGAAATTGCAGTTCTGAAACTAATTGGAACACGCAACCGAACGATTGCCTGGATGATCTTACAGCAAGCGCTCGCACTTGGTCTAATTGGATTTACTATAGGTAAAATCACTTCAACCTTTGCTGCGCCATATTTTCCAAAGTATGTATTATTGATTCCTCAGGATTCTATTCTTGGATTTATTGCTGTGATGTTGATTTGTATGTTGGCAAGTCTAGTAGCTATTCGTATGGCATTACGTATTGATCCAGCCGAAGCAATTGGAGGATAACACATGACCCACGGAATTTTAATTGAGGGTTTAAAAAAACGTTTTGGGCAAGGTGATAATGCTTTTTATGCATTAAAAGATGTCAATATGTGGGTGGATCCAGGAGAAGTTGTTGGACTGATTGGTCCGTCAGGTTCAGGTAAAAGTACCTTATTAAAATGTTTAGGCGCTGTGATTGATCCCACTGAAGGACGTATGACTTTAGGGAGTGAAGTGATTTTTGATCAACACTGGTTGGTAAAAGATTTAAGTGCATTGCGACGTGACAAAATTGGTTTTATGTTCCAAACACCTTATTTGATTCCTTTTTTGAATGTTTTAGATAATGTTGCGCTATTACCTATGCTTGCAGGTGTTCCTAATGACACTGCACGTGCAAGTGCTTTAGAAATTTTGACTGCTTTAGATGTTCAGCATCGTGTTCATGCCATGCCTGGGCAATTATCAGGTGGTGAACAACAACGTGTAGCTATTGCACGCGGCTTGATTAATAAGCCACCTGTCATTTTGGCAGATGAGCCAACGGCACCTTTAGACAGCGTTCGTGCCATGACTGTAATTCGTTTGTTGTACGAAATGGCGGAAAAATTTCAAACAGCAATTATTGTTGTTACACATGACGATAAAATTATTCCGACTTTCCAGCGACTGTATCATATTCGTGAGGGAATAACGTATGAAGAAAAAGGAGAGGGTCGTAGTTTCTAAAAGCTTAGAAATTTAAAGTATTTTATCTAGTTGATAGATTTAGATTAATAGCTTAATTTTTTCAATAAGCTGAATAAATTTTCTTTTTATTGCGTTGTTTTAAGTGGTATTCATCTGCTTTGGATAAACGAATAGTTTTCATATTCTTACGATGATATGTAATTAAACCAAATGTCTTGATTCCTCAAATTTGATTTTTAATTCTTGACTGATATATCCACGAACAGCATAGAGTTTTGTTTTTAAGCCTTCTACCAAATGCTCAATCATTTTAATGTCTGCTGTATGTTCATTAGATAAAGCTGTACTGACAATTTTGCCTGACTGACTCATGATTAAATGCAGCTTACAGCCAAAGAACCAGTCCATTGAGCTTTTACCGTGTGTTGCAATGGTAGATATTTATACCGTTGAATACGCTGATTTTTGCATACAGGCAGCGTAGTCGATTGATCCATAAATAAAATTGCTCTGATAATCTTTCATCAAGGCAAAATGTAAAGCATACAGTGCCAATCGATGTGCTCTAATGAGATAAACTATCCGTTGTTAACAAGGTAAATATCTAAAGAGTTGACCGTGATTTTGCTTTAATGAAAAGAATAAAACTTTGAGATTATGGAAATACGAAAATTTATACTAAATGGCAATAAACACGATTTACGAAACTTTTAATTGAGAGGATCGTATTTTAAAAATTGCCAATAAGTTACTTCGATTTTTGAAAAAAGTCATCAATCATGCAGAAGAAATATGTAAAATCAAACATGGTCGCTGAAAGTGTAGGTTGTGTGGTAACTCCCTAATAGTATGTAGCCACCTTTTTTTTCAAGCCAATTTCTTATCCACAATTCAGGTTATATTGATTTAAAAAGAGTATAAATCCTATGAAATTTATTAAAAACTTGTGCTTGTCTTTTCTGCTGTTTTTTTCAAGTTTATCGATTGCAGTAGCAGAAACAACAAAAGATCCATTATTTGTATTGCTTACCAGTAATGATGCTCATCGTACAAAGATGGCCATCGGCATGAGTAATAATCAATTCCAAAAAGGGCATCCCTTGACTGTATATTTAGTCGATCAAGGGGTTATGCTTGCTTCTAGCCGCTTCGAACATAGATATGCAGAGCATCAGGCCATGCTGAAAAATATAATGGTCAATGGTGGACAAGTCTTTATCTGTAAAATGTGTATGGATCAATATGGTGTTAAAGAGGGTGATCTTATCAAAGGTTTAAAATATGCGAATCCTGATGATATGGGGGAAGCAATTTTTCAACCTGGTACCAAAACTCTATCATGGTGATTTAATCAGATTTCTTACAACAAAGGGCTTTGTTGCACAAACCTAGCATCAAAAGCTTATTCAGCAATATAATTTCAAAATGAATAAGCCTGCCTCTAAA
>NZ_CANQLZ010000091.1 GCF_947624825.1 uncultured Acinetobacter sp. | reverse complement strand
GCTAGAGTCAGCATCATAAGCAGCCATATCACGACGCATGATTGCAGCTGTGTATTTCGCGATGTCTAAACCAGTTTTAAAACGGTTTTGCATTTGCATACGTGCAGCATCTTCAGGAGAGATGTCTGCCCAAGTGTTGCCGAATTTTGCTTTTAATTCGCGGATTGCATCAATCGCTGTTTGATATGTAGTCATGATATTTCCCTGTATTAATTTTAGGACTTTTCCCAACGATTTGCTAAAATCTCACCCTCATGTACTTGTTTAGATTATGAGCGCCTCGTTGCATTGAATACAGATTAGTTTGCTTAAAAAATTTAATCCAATAGCCTGCAAGAATTTCCGACATTTATTTAAAAAATACGTAGCTAAAAGTCGTATAGTTTGCGTGATAGTACTTTTTAAGTTTATGTTTTTTATAATTAAAATATTTTGAAGATTTTTTATTTTGTACTTTTATTCAGCATTAGACCTAAGTCTTAAGGGGCTTTTTTCCTTAATTTTTGGCTTGTTTGTGTTTTTATTTTCATGACCTTTGGCATTTTTGGTGCTTGGTCTTAGATTTATTTTCATATGATAAAGTCTGTGAATAGGCTCATTTTTAACGGCGATGTATGTATTCATAAAGATGATATGACAGGATAAAACGCGGCTTTTTTAAAGCCTTGCCTTACACAAGGTGTATGGCTTATGGCATAATCACTGGTAATTTCATAATTTTATTCTCGGTATTTTTTTTATGAATCTGGAGCGGGTCGACCTTAACCTACTAATTTACCTTGATGTACTCCTTCGCGAAAAAAATGTCACCCGCGCCGCAGAGCAGTTGGGTGTCACGCAACCGGCGATGAGTAATATTTTGCGTCGCCTACGTAACTTATTTAATGATCCTTTGTTGATCCGCTCATCTGAAGGCATGACCCCGACAGAACGTGCCTTAGAATTACAACCGCGTATTCGTGATGCTTTATCTGATTTGTCGATGATTTTAGAGCCACGCACCGAATTTCGTCCGTATACCTCTAATCGTGTGTTTAGAATTATGACCTCAGATTATGCTGAGGCCACTTTAGTACCACGTTTGGTCAAAGCCTTACGTGCTGAAGCACCTAATGTTGTGTTGGACTTTTTAACGCCAAGCGATGTGTCATATCGTGATATGGAACAAGGTAAAGTCGATTTAGCCATTAACCGCTTTAATGAAATTCCACAAAGTTTCCACCAAGTATTGGTCTGGCGTGATAGCTTTTCGTGCTTGTTAAATCCAAAGCATCCGTCTGCTGCTAACTTAAACCTAAAAAATTATTTAGATGCACAACATATCTGGGTGTCTAAAACCGGGATGGGCGTGGGTTTTGGTGTGAATCCTGATAAACAGGCTGGGTTAGGCTGGATTGACCAAGCTTTAGAGCGTATCGGACAAAAACGTAAGATTTCGGTGTTTACCCGTCATTATCAAATGCCGGGGTTATTGGCATCAAACGTAGATTTAATTGCCACATTGCCAAGCCGAATTGCCCGTTTACAAGCCAAAAGCCAAAATATCTTGATTAAAGACCCACCCTTTTATATTCCTGAATTTGAATTAAAAATGGCATGGTGTCCATTGCTGCATCATCATCCGGCGCATCGTTGGTTACGTCAGTTGATTTTATATGTCGCACGTCAAATGATTGAGGAAGAAAATCGTGAGTACTTGCAAAATAATTCACAAATTTCGCCTTACTAAGCACATTTTCGCACTTTGATGTTATTTAGCCGTGTAAAGAAATACGCTACACGGCTATTTTTATGTTAAAAGATCAATATAAATAATAAGATTCTCATCACAGGTGAACCCGTGAGCCTCTTTCAAAATATCGTCATCATCATGCTCTTAATTGTTGGGGCAGGATTTTTATCGTTAACGGAAATTGCCTTAGCCGGCGCACGCAAGGTCAAACTCAAAATTTTAGCCGAATCAGGCGACGAACGCGCACAGCGTGTGATGGACTTACAGGAAAACTCCGCTGATTTCTTTGCTGCCTCACAAATTGGTCTCAACGCCGTTGCCATCTTAGGAGGTATTTTAGGTGAAGGGGCATTTCGTCCTTATTTCATGGCGTTTGTGGCACAGTTTTATACTGGACCATGGGCACAAACCATTGGTTTTGCGCTTTCCTTTACCCTCGTTACATCCTTGTTCATCTTATTTGCCGATCTGATGCCTAAACGCTTGGCCATGATTGCACCTGAGAAAATTGCCGTTAGCGTGATTGATCCGATTCAAGTGTTTATTAAGGTCTGCCGCCCTTTGGCTTGGATGATTAATACCATTGCCAACGTGTTGTTCCGCTTATTTAAAGTCAATACCACACGCGATGACAATATTACCTTTGCCGACATTTCAGCGGTGATGGATGCCGGTGCGCAAGCCGGTGTGTTACTCAAACAAGAACATCATTTTATTGAAAATGTATTTGAGCTTGAAGAACGTAACGTACCATCAAGCATGACCACACGTGAAAACGTGGTGTACTTTACCTTAAATGAATCAGAAGACAGTATTCGACAAAAACTGGCTGAATACCCTTATTCTAAATTTTTAGTCTGTAATGAAGACATTGACAGCGTCATTGGTTATGTAGATGCCAAAGACATTTTGGTGCGTATTTTAAATAATCAGTCTTTATTGCAACTTAATGAATCTACTATTCGTAATGTACTCACCATTCCTGACACATTAACTTTATCGGAAGTACTTGATCGTTTTCGCTCCACCAAAGAAAAATTTGCGGTGGTCATCAATGAGTATGCTCTTGTGGTGGGTGTGATTACCCTGTCTGACATTATGATTACTGTAATGGGCGATTGGGTCACCCCAATTGATGCCGATTTGCAAATCATTAAACGTGATGAAAATTCATGGTTAATTGAAGGCAGTACCCCGATTGAAGACATTAAACATGCGCTTGAAATTGAAGAATTACCAGACGAAGAAAACTATGAAACCTTAGCCGGCTTTATGATGTACAGCTTACGTAAAATCCCACGTCCTGCTGATTCGGTTGAATATTTAGGCTTTAAGTTTGAGGTGGTGGATGTCGATAACTTTAAAATTGACCAACTCTTGGTGACACGTTTAGTCGCCAAAGCTGAAAGCATACTAGATCAGGAATAAAAGACCATGTCAGTATCTGCTCTTTTGGCCTGTTTGGCAGTTTACTCGGCTTTATATTGTGTGTATTTTTTCTTTGCCCATGCCAATAATGGTCTACTCATCCTCGCGGCGATTGCTTTACTCATTTTTGCCGCCAAAATTAGCCCGTATGCTTATGAGCGCCGCGCTAAGCGCTTTAATAACACCTTAATGTGGGGCGACTATTGGTTTTGGCCACTTATTACATGGTGGCGCTTATTTATTTTGCCTGCCAAATTATTATTACGTTGGTGGTATGATTAAAAAAAGCGCCTTAAAGGCGCTTTTTTTAAATCTTATCGCTTGCTTAATAATGCATCTAACACTGCTTGATAATGAATGCTGATGTCTTCTTCTAGCAGTTTATAAGCATTGTCGAGTTGCACCATTGGCCAACCTTCTTTCCAAAATGGGAAGATATTATGCAAATATTGCGTCACGGTTGCATCTTCACGAGTAATGGCTTGCGCCACTTGTGATAAAACTTGTGCCGTTTCAGCCCCATCAATGGCTAAATAATCAATACCACGTACTTTTAAAATGCGAACACGGTCTTTTTTATAGCGAATTTTTTTGGCTTGACCTTCGTTTAAGCCTAAAGCCAATACTACAGCTTCTACAAATTTGTCTTCAAAACTTTGGTGCAGAACCACTAAGGCTTGTTTATGCGCTTCTTGACGCCCCGCTTTACCACCGGCACGAATCACTTCTTGTGCTTCGATGTTGAGCTCATCGTTTTTCATAGACTGCAAAATGTCTAAAATTTCGATATCGCTTAAGTTTGCAGGAGAATGTTCAGTCATAAACTGCCTTTGAAGAATAAGAAAACTAAAGCGCTATTTTGGCATAATTTGCTTGCGAAATATATCATGCGACTGCATAAGCTAAAAATAAAAAATCCCCCAACTGTGGAGGATTTTTAGTCATAAATTAATGTTTTACTTCAACCACTACTTTACCAACATGTTCACCGGTATCAAGTGCTGCATGCGCATCTTGAATTTGCTCAAAGTTAAAGGTTTTATAAATCATTGGAATACACTGACCTTGCTCTAACAATGGCCATACCTGAGTTTTTAAACCTTGAGTAATGCTGGCTTTTTCTTGTGTGGTACGTGCACGCATGGTCGAACCTGTGATGGTTAAACGCTTCATCATAATTTGACCTAGCTTAACCTCTTTGGCTTTAGCACCACCTAAAAATGCGATATACACCAAACGACCATCACGGCGCAATAAATTTAAGTTTTGCTCTAAATATGGCGCACCAACAATATCTAAAATGACATCAACACCGGCTTTGTCGGTTGCTGCTTGAATCACGTCTTCAAAGTTTTGAGTTTTATAGTTAATTGCTGTGGTTAAATGTGAAATGGCGTGCACTTTTTCATCTGAACCGACAGTGGCAAAGGTGTTTAAACCTAAAGCTTTGGCTAACATTAAAGCTGTGGTTCCAATACCACTCGTTCCACCATGCACCAACAAAGTTTCACCGGCTTTGGCTTGCCCCATTTCAAACACATTGGCCCATACCGTAAAGAAGGTTTCAGGAATAGCCGCGGCTTGCACAAAGTTTAAACCTTGAGGGATGGCTAAAGTTTGGCTCTGTGGCACTACACAGTACTGTGCATAGCCCCCACCATTGGTCAAACCACAGACTTGATCGCCGACTTGAAACTGGGTAACTTCACTGCCTACAGCGCTAACGATGCCGGCTACTTCAAGACCCGGCACAGGCGTTACACCTTTAGGCATTGGGTATAAGCCTTGGCGCTGTAAAATATCTGGACGGTTAATCCCAAACGCATGTACTTGTACCAACACTTCGTCAGCTTTTGGCTGAGGAATGGCAACGCTTTCATAGGCCAGTTTTTCAACGCCCCCCGGCTCAGTAATGATAATCTGCTGCATCGTTGCTTGTGACATACCCGATTCCTTTGGCTTGATTTTTTAAAATAACTTAGGCTTAGCAACATAAAATAAAAGACTATAAATGCCAAGTCTAGATTTTAATTTTTACCTTTTGGTATTGACCAAGTGTATCGGCACAAGTTTATGACATAGTGATGTAAGTCATTAAAATTTAATATGTAATATTTCTTTTCCTTTATGACAAAACCATCGCTTTGTCATAAAGGCACGCTATGTTGCCTAGATCATAATATCACTTGAGAATAAATCGATGAAACGTGTCTATTTATATAGCGCCATTTTATTATGCTTAAATTTAGCAGCCTGCTCGGATGACGACGATCAAAATAATAATGTCACAGGTCCCAATATTACCTCGCCTGCCCCTGAACCCACGATTCCTGAAGAAGTGG
Organism: uncultured Acinetobacter sp.; assembly: GCF_947624825.1. Taxonomy (GTDB): domain Bacteria; phylum Pseudomonadota; class Gammaproteobacteria; order Pseudomonadales; family Moraxellaceae; genus Acinetobacter. Next base: position 881 of record NZ_CANQLZ010000091.1, on the reverse strand, counting down.
TTCCTGTACCTGAAGTTTATTTAGATGAAAATTTTGATCAGCTAAAAGCATTACCCGATACTTGGATGTTACCTAAAAACAATGCAGGACAAGTCTATATCGAAGATGGTGACCTGTTTTTAGATGGACGCGCCAACGATACAAGCATGACGTCTGTATTATTACCTGCTGAATATCAACAGTTACGTAACTATCGTATCGACTTAGAATTTAGCTATGTAGAGGCGAATAACGATGGACGTTGGGCAAGTATTATGTATCGCGCTGCCGATGAATATGCTGAGCCTGCTTTTAGCCCGTACTATCAATTTGCAATGCGTAAGCAAACCACTGGCAGCAGCGGCTTAGAACTTTCTTTGCGTATGCCAACCAATACATGGAATGTGTTGCAAAAATCTGCCCACAGTGAAGATATTGGTTTAAACACAGTGCATAAAGCCACCGTGATTGTGCATGGAAATCGTGTACGCCACTATTTAGATGATCAGTTGGTCTTAGACAGTAGCTTACCGTATAACCTTGATCAAGGCGGTATTGGTCTATCGAGTGCAGGACTTTTAATGAAAGTCAGTCATTTAAAAGTCACCGAACAACTCGATGCCTTGCCTCAATTTAATAAAATGACTGAATTGCTCGATCAAGGCTTGCCTGTTGCTATGGCACCCACCTTAATCCAATCAGCAAGCACTGTTGCTTCACCTAACAGTGTTGCTCATGTGGCATATCGTCTAGATTCAGCTCTGAATTTAATGAATGACAAGCAACAAACAGTCATGTCATTAACCGCTTATTTGCAAGACACTCAGTGAACCGTACCGGGTTTGTCGGAGACTCAATATTCTGAGAGACTATTCCGATGAAAAAACCAACCTATACCCCCG
>NZ_CANQLZ010000090.1 GCF_947624825.1 uncultured Acinetobacter sp. | reverse complement strand
AAATAGCAGAGAACTTTTATCGGTTAGCTGCCTAGCATATCCCAAGTGAAAGTCTCCTGCTAATTCAGCACATATCAATATCTTTGAGTTCGAGTTCACCAGAGTAGTTCAGCTTGCCATGATCGGTCAGTGTCCCATCGCTATTCTTCGTTGCATTGGCAATCACACCACCAATATTAGTGACGTTTTTCACTTCCATAGCATCTAGGTCGGCATTGTTCTGCGCATTTCCAATTAAAAGTTTACTGGTGTCATTTACCTAAGCTTTATCATTTTGCTCCTTGGCTTGGTTTAGGATCGAACCAAATGGAAATATTGCCTCGGTTAATTAAGGCTCGATTATAGGAAGACCAATTCGTTGTACGATAGGGTTTAGGTACAGGCTTATTCATGTGGAAATGATATTACTGAATAAGCCTTTATCTGTAGGTTTGTGCAGAAAAGCCTATTTTATGTACAGATTTACTGACATAAAGGTGAATACCACTGCAACAATTCCTTATAGATAATATTTGAAGACTTACTCTTCAAAATTAAAATCCTTTAACGTCTTTCCTTTTTCATCCAATAATTTATATACAAAATCAGGTTCAATTTTTAAAAATAACTCAATAACATCATGAATTTTCCAACCATGTATTTCTGGATGATCAATGATTGAAATTAAATGTTCTTTTAAAACTGGAATATATTCTTTAAAGTCCTTATTAATTACTAACCGAAATAAAGAATCTATTCCAAAAGGTTGAGTATTAGCAAGCTCTATTATCTTGACAATATATGGAAACAATTTTTCTCTTGTTAAGGTACCTAGACCATGGTCAGATTTATCAGCCCAATAACGAATGAATGCTCTAAGAACATGTTGCAATGTATCATCATAACCATTTAGCCTATGATCAATAAAACCATTTAGCTTATTGTTTTCAAATAATGCTGTTAAAGCGTTAAAACCATAATCGTCCCCCCAAAATGTCAACAATTTAGCAGCTTGGAATACAATATAGTCATCCGAATTTGTTAATAATTCTCTCAACTGTTCTACACGGCTAACTGAAATATCTTCAGCATCTAAGTCTTCTGCTATATCTGTATAATTGACACCATCAGGAATCTCATTTAATAAGTCTATAATCTTCTGTTCCAACTCTATACTCCTTATAAACTATTTCTTTATGTATTCTGATGGAACACAACCTTTAATTAAGCACTCACCATCTCTAATAGCATGGTTCAAATCTTTCAGTGCATCTGTTAATTTTTCTTCATTTCTCTCGCTAGGATTACGATCATACTTAGCCTGAGCTGCATCAACTTTAGATTGTAATTCCTTTCTAACTTCGGTATGTGTCACAATCTGACTACCAGAAATCTTACCTGCATCAATATCTTCCTGCAATCGCTTCGTATCAATCTTAATTTGCTCACCACCATAATTTTTAGAATCAATAGCTATTGCTGGATCACTCGTTGAAATGTATGGTGTATTCTCAGAATTACCACCTCTAATATGAGATTGAACAGATCCTGTTCCTTCAGGGTTTGCAGCAACCAAATCACCTTTGTCATTTATGTAAGCTTTTGGCTTACCTTTATAATTTTCTGTAGCAGAAAAATCATGATCATTACGAGTAACATAATCAGGAACAGTAGGTTTTACTGATATTTCATCACTATTTTTAGCTTTTCCTTTCCCTGAAATTAGCGTCTCAGCAGCTATACCAACAATAAAAGTAGCACCTAGCTTTGCATTTTGTAGTGATTCCGCATAATTAAGACTTCGTTGAAAATCATCATCGCTTAGTCCAAGCTGTTTCAACTCACTAATTTTTTCAGACCGACTCCAATCATCATATAGGCCATCTGAAAGTCCATAGAGTGATTTTACTAAATGATTTGATACCGCATTTGTAGCATAATCAATATATTCTCCACTAAATTGATTAACTATATATCCTGCTGTTGCTTTTACAGGCCCTCCTAACAACACGCTAGCAGCAAGTTGTATTTTTTCAATGTCAACACCACTATCTACAGAAATTTTTTCTATATTTTTACTAATATCTGCTGCCGCATGTAAAAATTTAAAACCTAGTAAATCCGTTTCTTTTACAGCAAGAGAACTATCTGTATTTTCAGCTAATATACTAATTAAGGAGTTTGAGTTGACTACTGGTTGCTCTTTAGAGAGCTCAGAATTAAGAATCTGTTCAATGCCACTACCATTTTGACTTAAAATATCTAATTGTTCTTGGACAGCAGATAATTTTTGAATTGCATACCAATAATTATCTGTATCTATAATCTTTTCGACCTCTTTAATTTCAAGACCATTTTTCAATAGCTCCCCTGCAACTTGCTGCCCATATTCCTCTAAACCCTCAAAATCTGCTGGTAAACTATAAAGTTTTGCTTGTATATTATTTAAACTTTTTAAAGCCTTCTCTTTATATTCACCCTCAGGCATTTGCTTCACAATATTTTCAGCACTTTGTCTAAAGTTCTCTGGCAAATTCTTCTGCTGTTGAATAATCTCAGCACGACCACTCTCCGTCAGTAAGCGATGATCTACCGTTACAGAACCATCAAGCATCCCTGTCACTTGGTCTCGGGTAATTTCTTGCGTGTTATTAATATCCCGATTGTTGCTATCTGTAGCGTTGGTAACGGTACCTTGACCCATCGTCGCTTTGGTCAGCTGTTCTGTTTCTTGTCCACTGGTGTTGAGGCCAATGGTCGTTGAGCCATTCGGATATTTAGACTTTTGACCATCTTTTTCTTCTGTAGTTTTTCCTATAGTCGTCGATACATTAAAGCCACTGCTACTATTGTAGTTATGATCTTCTATATCTTTCAGCTCAAGCTCACCTGAATAATTCAGTTTGCCATGATCTGTTAGACTTCCGTCTGGGTTCTTCGTTGCATTGGCAATTACACCACCGATATTGGTAATATTTTTAACACCCATCGCATCTAGGTCGGCATTGTTCTGCGCATTTCTAATTAAAAGTTTACTGGTGTCATTTACCCATGCACTGTCACTATTCCCTTTATTTTGGTTATAGCCCGCTGTAACGTTACTTAAACCACTTGAACCAAAGCCTGCACCAATCGAACCACCTTTACTGCTATTGCTACTAGTCGCTGTATCCTGCAAGCTTTCTACATGAATTTCATTGACTTTCAAGCTACCGCGATCAGCAATAGAAACCTCACCCCCCTGAATATTCAGCTTGTTTATACTGCCAGCTGTTTGGTTCAGCTCTACCTGACTGTTCACATGCGTTAAGCTTTCACTTTGTGATTTGCTGGTTTGCTTGCCAACAGATGCGCTGCCGCCACCGCCATAGGTATAGCTCACGCTTTGACTGTTGGTTTTACTGCTGCTGTCTTGTGCTGCATGTTCTGTTCCTGCAGTAACATTCAGATCTTTTGTTCCATCAAAAGTGGTTGTACCTGTTGCAGATACACGACTACCTTGAATATTCACATCCTGATTTTCTGATTTCAATGTCAGATTATTTAAATCAAGATTACTGCCTTGCCACTCGCCCTGTAACGTATTGGTTGTTGTGGTTGTTTCAATACGTTCTCCATTGGCACCAATGGTAAAGCCATAAGTTGCTGAGCTTGCAGCAGCCGATGCAGCGGCAGCTCCAACAGCAATTTGTGCATTAGCAAGGTTGGCTGTGGCCATTGCAATATTGGCTTTGCTGTCATCTAGTGCCTCTTTAGTGATTTTACCGGCGGCATGGTCACGCTGTGCTTGGCTATATTGGTCTTTGGCTTGTTTAACCGCTTCGGCGGCATCTTTAACTGCACCAACTGCAAGCGCTGCATCTAGGTATGCATTGCGTACACCAACCTCAGTACTAATCGTTTCGGTATGTGTTTTGTCTTCAACCGTGGTTTTATTTTCATAACCGCCAATATTGAGATCACCACGTCCATGATCAAGCACCGTATCGCCTGTCGCTTTGATATTTTGCCCTAAAATATCAATACCATCTGCAGCTTGGACTTTTAAGTTGTCAGTGATGATAGAGCCTGCTTTATGTGTAGTCTCTATCGTCTTGGTGCTTTGTGTTATATCTTCACTCACAAATCCGCCTAAACGAATATTGTCTTTATTCAGCTTAACACCCAAGCCTTCGATGGTTTCTTTGCTCTGTGACTGCTCTGAAATATTCTGTTCTTCAGCAGCATTCAGAGTGACTTGTTGACCTGAAATTATTGTATTTTTTGCTGCAATATCGGTACTGGTTAATGTCGTTTGACCTGCAGATCCGGCATAGACATTGTCGGCATTTAAGCTTGTTCCAGTGTGTTTTGTTTGCTCTCCTCGTGAGCTTTTTGACTCACCTACTGTTATTTTTCCAATTTTTAAGCCAGGTGCTAATGCCTCTATGCCAGCTAATCCAATCGCAGTTACTTTGACTAAATCTTTAACAATTCCACGATAGCCCTTCTGCTGTTCATCCCATTGCTGATCATGTGTTTCTAAGGTACTAAGTGTCACATTTTCTGGCATCAATGAACCATCTGCTGCTTTTAACGTGCCATCGGCTTGGCGCTGCATCAGCGTATTACCCACATAGATGCTTTGCCCAGCATTTACATCATTGGCTTGCAGTTCAATATTTTTGCCTGCATTAATATCGACATTTTTACCAGCGGTGAGTTGAGTTTGCGCAACTTCTTGGTCGACATAACCTGTTTGACTGTTTTTATAGGTTGCGAAGTTTGTATTTGAAGATGTACTGCTTTGGCTTGTTTCATTGAGTGCAGAGTTTAAAGTCACATCACCATTTTTAGCTTGGATTTGAATTGTTTCACCAGCATCTGCTTTCAGATGTGCTGCTGTGATATCACCTTGCTCAGCATTGAGTACAATATTTCCACCTGCATTGATTTGGTTCGCAATTGACTGACTAGATTTCGAAATGTCATTGCGCTCTGTACTCCGTGCCAATATGCCTCCTGATTTAGCAGACATAGCAACATCAGTTGCTTTCAAATCCTCGCCATTCTCAAGTTTTATACCGTGCTGAGCATTCAGTACAATATCACCTTGTTTACTTGTAAGATCGACAGCTTTGCCAGCAATTTGATTTGCCTTTAACTCAACCGTGCCTTGACCGTGAATAGAAGTACCTTGATCAGCTTGGGTCGTGGAATAGTTATAATTCTTTTCGTTTGCATAACCCTTATTATTGATGCCCGTCTGAATTGCCCCAATCATTAAATCGCCTTGGCTTTGGATAGACGTTTGACCATTAGCATTCTGAATTTCCGAACCCACTAATTTGGCATCGCCACCCACACGAATTGTAATGGTTTGGGTTAAGTTCTCAGTATCTGTAGAAACTTGATTCAACGGTGTTTTAGTATAAATTCCAGCTACACGGTCTATGCCTGTATATGTAAAGGCACTCTCACCAACTATGTTTTGACTGTTTTGAATTGAACTGCTTAAGTTAAATTTCCCGCCAACATTTAAATCTGCTGTTTTTTCTGCTTGAATCTGTCCACCGACAATATTTAAATTTTTTTGAGTTGTAATCCCGACTTGATTGGCCTGAATTCGGCCATTCATCAACTCAACATTATCCGCATTTAAAACAACTGCTTGACGACCTGCAATCGTACCTGAATTGAACACGTTTCCTTGTACTTTTAAATCGATTGAGTTTGCAGATATTAGTGTTCCATCACCTTTTAAATCCCCCACTCGAGCTTTGACATAGACTTGTGGCACTAGTGTTTTAGCTGTGGTTCCATCTGCAAGTTTTACCGTTTTCTCTTCCAACCAAACGATATCACTAGTCAACTGAGCAATCTGCGCTTCTGACAGTGCAATCCCTACACGTAACTCATATTGTTTAGCAAATAATAATCCATTGTTCATCAAAGCTTTGTATTGTTCTTCATCGGAACCATAGCCTTCTAAGAAACGGAAACCTGTGAGCTGAGCAACTTGATCTTGTACTAAACGCTGTTCATAAAAACCATCACCAATTCGTTTTTGTTGCATCGCTGGATCTAGCCCGAGCGCATCCAACATATAGTCTGATGATAACCAGTTTTTATAATTGGCAAATGCTGGATCAGTCTCAACTATATATTGCGCTTGGCTACCTTTTGCAGTGATATATAACGCATTGCTAGGCAGGGTCAAATGATCTTGTGTGACTGTTCGAATGCTCACATTTTGGCTTTCAGGCTGCTGGCTGGTCAATGGCGCCGTCACCACTGTATTTGCAGCATCAATATTTTGTTGTACCGTTTGGGTATTGAATTGTTCGGTTGGATCAGTATTACTGAACCGTACCGGGTTTGTCGGAGACTTTTTATTTAAGTTAGGCCACCTGACCTAACGGGTTAATCTTATCAT
>NZ_CANQLZ010000089.1 GCF_947624825.1 uncultured Acinetobacter sp. | reverse complement strand
CTATGATAAGATTAACCCGTTAGGTCAGGTGGCCTAACTTAAATAAAAAGTCTCCGACAAACCCGGTACGGTTCATATCAAATCTGTCATCAAAATAAGCCTCAATTTATAACGATCTAAAATCAGGCTTATCCATGATTCGGGTTAAATAAATATAAGATATTTTTTAATTTGTAAGATCTTCAATTTATCTAATAATAAGCTTAATCAAAATTTCCTAATCAAACGTGCAGGTATTCCTCCATCAAAAAATTAATAAACAGTGCCAAAAACCTTGTTATTACTACGTTTAAACATCAATCTAGTTGATTCACACAAAAGCAATTGAAAAATGTATCCCAAACTCAATCTGCTTCTAATCCTTCTTTTGTGAAGTGCTGAACACCATCACACTCAATCACTAAATTGGCAGCAGGACAGTAAAAATCCACAATGTAATTCAAAATTGGCTTTTGCCGATAAAACCGTAAACCTAAAATTTTCTTATTACGAAGTCGTGACCATAACAATTGCTCAGTATCAGTCTGCAAAGCTTGTTTTAAATTTTTATTATTTTTTAAACTTATCTGTAATCCAATAAGAGCAAAAATTTAAAACAAAAATAGCTTGCATCAACTACATTGCACTTTAATCTAAGCTGCAAGCCCTTCTTTTACAAAGCTCATTGTGCTGCTATCAACAATCTAAAATACATAAATGTAGGCAAAAAACTTACAATCCATATCGAAAAAAATATGATTTTGTGATATTCCAACCCGAAAAAAAACAAAAATATACAAATAAGATATTATATTATATTATATTATATTATACTTAAAAAGTATTAAATTATAAGTCATTATTTCTTATAAACTTTATAAAAAATAATTACAAATATACAACACTAAACGTCTATTTACTCAGCATACAAGCAAGACAGTCGACCAATGTAGGAGACATAAAATATATCAAAAAAATCTTGAGCACTTAAAATACCCAGCTTTCTCTCCTACTCACGATTAAGAGGCTTTTTTATGGCTGTACATCCAACTGACCTAGGTCAGCCTCCTAAAAAACAAAAGTTCTACCAAATTTTATACGTTCAAGTCATCTTTGCGATTATTGCGGGTATTTTACTTGGGCACTTTATGCCAGACCTAGGTGAAAGCCTTAAGCCTCTTGGTGATGCTTTCATTAAAATCGTGAAAATGATTATTGCACCGGTCATTTTCTTAACGGTTGCCACCGGTATTGCCGGTATGAATAATATGGGTGCAGTGGGTCGTGTAACAGGAAAAGCAATGATTTACTTCATGTTTTTCTCAACACTTGCACTCATAGTAGGTATGGTGGTTGCCAATATTATCAGACCAGGTTCTGGCTTGAATATTGACCCTGCCCTACTTGAAGGCGATAAGGTTTCAGGCTTTGTCGAAAAAGCACAAGATGCTTCGATGGTTGATTTCTTCATGAATATCATTCCAAAGACCTTGGTTAGCCCATTCGTGAGCGGTGATATTCTGCAAGTCTTGTTTGTCGCTGTGTTGTTTGGTATTGCTGTAGCTGCTGTGGGTGAAAAAGGTAAACCTATTACCAACTTCATGACCACCTTAACAGCACCTGTGTTCCACCTTGTAGGCATGCTGATGAAGCTTGCGCCGATTGGTGCCTTTGGTGCAATGGCCTATACCATTGGTGCATTTGGCATCTCAAGTATTGGTAATCTTCTTCTGCTTATCGTCACCTTCTATGTCACTTCACTGCTGTTCATTTTAGTCATTCTAGGTGCAGTTGCACGTTATAATGGCTTTTCAATCATTGCTTTGATTCGTTATATTAAAGATGAACTGTGGTTGGTTTTGGGTACAAGTTCTTCAGAAGCTGCTTTACCGACGTTAATGGATAAAATGGAAAAAGCAGGCTGCGAAAAATCAGTAGTAGGTTTGGTTATTCCAACAGGTTACTCGTTTAACCTCGATGGTACTAACATTTATATGACCATGGCAGCACTATTTATTGCCCAAGCATGTAATATTGATCTCACCATTTGGGAACAAATTACCATCCTTTTAGTCGCAATGATCAGCTCTAAAGGTGCAGCAGGTGTTACAGGTGCAGGTTTCATTACGCTTGCAGCAACCTTATCTGTTGTTCCTGCTCTACCAGTTGCAGGTATGGCCTTGATTTTAGGTATTGACCGCTTTATGTCTGAATGTCGTGCCTTGACTAACCTTGTTGGTAACGCCTGTGCTGCGATTGTTGTTGCGCGTTGGGACGGTGCTTTAGATAAAGAACAGCTTGATGCAACACTAAACAAAAAAGTTTAAATTTAAATAAAGAATTAAAAACCATCTTCGGATGGTTTTTTTTAATTCTTAGATGTTGAACAGGCTTACACCTTTACCCACACTATTTTTATCTGTTTAAATCAGTACTGTGTTTTATTGCGCCAACAGGATAAAGCAACTTCAATTGCGTGGTTTGCCCTACATCCAAGGTTAAACGATAACCGCGAAATTCAATCACAGCATAAAATTCCTCAGCACCATCATCTAAGCCACTGGTACGCCATGTGGTGCCTTGCGGAAAATCGTTTAACCACGATGCCGCATAAAAATCTGCCACCGAATACAGCTTTAAATCTTCACACTGCATTAACTGCTCACAACACGCTAAAAACTGCTGAATTTTGTCTTGATAAAAATCAATAAGCATCATGATTCTAATAAGCGTAGCTTTTTTAAACGTGCGCGAATAGCACCCACATTACGCTCAAGCCGTTTGGCAATTTCTTTGAGTGGCAATTGTTCTTGCATAAATGCATCGATCAATTCCACCTCTTCATCTTCATTCCATGGCTGATAGGCTTTGGCTGCCGGCACATGATTTTGGGGGTGAATATCGCTGTGTTGTAACTCAACTTTTTCTGTAGGCGTATCTGTAGGTTGCTGCTGATAATGCGCGACTAGCTTCACCACATCTTGGTAAAAGCCTTGTGGTTGGCTGGCCAAGATATATAAATATTCTTGTGCGCGGGTCAGCGCCACATAAGCCAATTTACGCTCAGTGTCTGGCTCACGTTTGGCACGTGGCATGGTGTCTAAGCCTAAGAAAAACACATGCTTAAATTCCAAACCTTTACAAGATTCTACATTCAACACCTTAATGCTGTTGCTATCTAAACTAAGTTTCTTTTTGGCGTGCGCAGTGGTCACCCACTCTAAATGGGCATGACTACACTCTTGGGCAAATGCTTGATTAAGTAGGTTTTCGTCATTTTTATATTGCGCGTCATAAGCACGTAAAATGGCAATCTGGTTTTGTGCAGTCCCTTCAGCCAATAAGCGTTTTACTTTTTTTGCGATTGAGTTAAGCAGTTGCTCACGATTACTGTCATGATATGTAACTGGATAGATCCCTTGGCGACACTCACCTGTGTCGGGATTTAATACCCGATCATAAATATCTTGCCCTTGTAGGCTACCGATTTTTTTAGGATTTAAAAAATCGCGGGCAATATCTAAAATTTCTTTGGTATTACGATAACATTTAAGTAATTCAATCGGGCGTTTACCTTGTACCTGTAAACCCACCGACTTCCAACTTGGCTTGGTGCGGTTAAAGATATTTTGCGCAGGGTCATAACAAAATAAAATGCTGTTACTTTGTGGCTTGACCAATTTACTTAATAGCTGAATCCACTCTTGAGAAAAATCCTGACCTTCATCAATTAAAATCGCATCATAAGGCTGAGTATTCGGATGCGCTGCAAGATAATCTTGAAATAAACTATTAATGCGTTGTTCGTACTGTTGTGATGACTCACCCATTTTAAAGCCAATATTGGCTTGGGTAATTGTTTTGACCACGCCATGAAAATTTTGTACGTCAATATCTTGAGTATCGCCCAACATCATTTTAATGTGATTGCATAAGGTATTGTTAAAACACACCACCAAAATTTGCCAATCTGGATAAATTTGGCGTAAATAGCGCGCACGACTGGCAAGGACTAAAGATTTACCACTTCCGGCTACACCTTTTAAAATACGATGCCCTTCACCAATATTTTTAGCTACACTTTCTTGCTGTAAATCAAGAGCTTTAAAATCTTGCGGCTGTGCGCTAAACAAACTAGCCTGATCTAAATGATTAACCCGAATTTCAGGAAAAATCATATAACGTAAGGCTTTTTCTTGTGCATAACTGAGTGCTGAAAAGCTAAAATTAAAACCTTCAAATGCCTGTTTTAAGCGCTGTTGGGTCAGGTCTCGCGTGATGCTTTGGTTTAAATCTAGCTCTAGCTCATCTTTAAATAAGGCTTTATGTGGTGGGGTAATTGCAGGTTCAAGTAAGCCCATGAGTTGGGCATCGGCACGGGTGATATTGGTATAAAACACCACATAACTGACAGGAAAAATCAGTTTACCTTGATACTGACCATGCGGATTTAAAAAGGCTGCATTTTGTTTGCACTGATCCATTAGTTTTAAGCTAAATTGGCGTGCCTGTACATTAGGATTCGCCACGGAGGTGACTTGGGCATTTTTATAAAAAGTGCCGCTAAAATACAGTTTATCCAGCTGTTTAAAATGGCTTTTAGACCAATCTTTGACTTCAACTGCTAATAATCCCCAAGCAGGATGCCAAATTAAAAAATCTGAATAACGTCCTAAAGCTTCAGGTTCATACCAAATACAGACCTGATCATCATCGCTAAATAAATGTTCTAAAAATTTAAATACTTTTTTCTCGCCACTGGTGGCATTTACTTGATTTAAACTGCTTGGTATAAATTCAGCCATGTTGAATCACTCGATATTTTCCCCGAGCGCAATATACGCTAATTTTGCCTTAAATTTAAGCGACTTTGCTGCCATTGCACTAAACCCCAACAGGCCAAAGCAATAAAACCGGCATACAAGGCAGCGGTAAGTAGTAGGTCTTTATAAATAAACATACCCACATAAATGATATCAAGCACAATCCATAATGCCCACGTAGCCACGTATTTACGGCTCGCCCAAAACGTAGCAAGCAAACTAAACGCCACCAATTGCGCATCTAAGAGCGGTAAATCGGCTTGGGTAAAATGCTGTAAACTTAAACCAAAGACTAAACCCAAAATAAAAGTAGCGAGCATCTGGCGTAAAGCGGTATGGAGTGCAATATTTTGAACCTGTAATGCTTGGGTGGCTGTGTGTTTCCAAGTGAAAAAACCATAAATTGCCATTAGCATAAATAAGCCTTGCAACACAGTTTCGGCATATAATTGATATAAATAAAATAAGTAGCCATACAATGCCGCGGCAACAAAATTAAAGCCCCAACATAGAATATGTTTTTTGACCGTTAAGCTCACGGCAATCACACTCAGCAACACTGCAAAGATTTCAAGATTCGACATTATAAATGCGCCATAGGCAGTTGCAGACGTTCATCCATATGTAAATGGCTATATTCAGGATGAAATTCAGGTTTCCATAAACTTAATTTATGTTCTTCACCAAAACGATCTACATGTAACTGAAACACCCCATAACGCCCAATATAATATTCATACGATTGCGTGGTAAAGGTCAGATAAATAGACCATTCATCTAAGTCTAAACGGCGGACTTCGTGCTGAGTCTCTTCAGGCAATTTGCTGAGTAAATCATCACGCATAGCAAATACCAAACGTGAATCACGTTGTTCCATACATTGCTGCATAAATAAACGTGCCACATCATCAAATAAAATCTGTTGCTGTAATAACATTTGTGCCAACAGCGCATCAATCGGCTGTGGTGCAGAAAATTTTAGCGGTGGTTGACGCGCAGGCAAGCCTGTAGATGGGCTGGTGAGTTTTAAATATTGATATAAAAATACCGCCAAGACCACAACAATGACGCAAATCAAAAGCATATGACCCATTTGGCAACCTGTATGTTAAACAACATTTTATCGCGCTACTATAACGATTATCAGTTGGCAAAATAAAGCCAATTTGTGGCTTATTTTTAAATAATCTTTATGTTTAGAATCATAAAAAATACCTAAGACCATCACTGATCTTAGGTATTGGCACTTAGTCGCGGGTTTTTACATCATATAACTCAATTTCAAAAATTAAGTTAGAGTTGGCAGGAATCACATTGCCCATTTTACGCTCACCATATGCTAAATGTGACGGTACGATTAATTTACGTTTGCCACCCACTTTCATGCCCATAATGCCCTGATCCCAACCTTTAATCACACGGCCTGTACCAATCACGCATTCAAAATAGTTACCACGATCAAGCGATGAATCAAACTTGGTGCCATCTTCTAACCAACCGGTGTAATGGGTGGTAATTAATGCGCCTTTCACCGCTTCTTTACCCGTACCTTCAACCAAATCAATCATCTGTAATTCTTGGCTCATGTGCTTTACCTTGCGTTAAAAAGCTTAGTATAAACAAGATTAGAAGCGCAGTTCTTGAATATCTGGGTCATTAGATCTCTTGCGAAAGTTAATTTAAGAGCATCCAATTCACCATTCCAGCAATTAAATTCATTCTTAGACCAA
>NZ_CANQLZ010000088.1 GCF_947624825.1 uncultured Acinetobacter sp. | reverse complement strand
ATTTTGTGTGTAGGCTTCTTCATTTGGAAATTATATCGCTGAAAAACCCTTTACAGATAGGTTTGTGCAACAAAGCCTCCAAGAACTATTGAGTTTATATCTTTTGAAGATAAATTATGATCAATATAGTCATGAGAAAAACCGGACTCATTCGTATCAATAAAGCGATACTCTTCCTCATAGATCCAATCTACATGTTTTGTAAAAATAGAATCATGAAGTTTTTCCATATAAATAGGATCTTCTTCTAAAGTTTGTTTCATTTTAGAGTCAATTTCTGAATCTAGAATATCTGGATATTTTTTAAGGATAGATTCTTTTAGCTCTTTAGCAGAATAGTAGAAGGGTTCTATTTCATCATATTTAACTTTTTTATAAATTGGTTCACGAATGTTATATTCAATGATATATCCCTGATGATCACTGGAATAATGAGACCACATTATTGGAGATTGGGGATTTCTACTTAAACATGCGATTCTTAGGTGTTTATTAATTTTTTCTGAAAATACATCTTCCATTTCTGAATTAATGCCCTCAAAAAGACACTTACAATCATAAGGGTCGTTGAAGAGTTGGGGAGACGAATACCTTATTGAGTGATATCTAAGAGGGTTCATTATGTCTTTTGATTCAGCATAAGGATTAGCACTGTAGTATTTAAAAAAAACCAATTAAGACTCCAAGCTATCTAAATTTTTTGTCTAAAATGCCATAAAATTAAATTTTAAGAGCAAATAATGAATAAATGCTCTTAAAATATTATTGCGATCTTGACGTAGAGTCATACTCTTCACGGAAACGCCAAGCTTTTTCAGACTTATCCCAAACCACTGTAGTTACTGTAGCTTCCTTAAAAGCTTTTAATAAAGGTTTATCAATTACTTGATTACCTTTCTCATTTACAGTTACAAATGCCCCATCGTATTCAATATATAAAATACCAATTACTTCTTCGTGGTTTAAAATTTTGAACTTATTGAGATGTTCAATAAATCTTTCAGTTAAAGCTTGGACACTTACTTTTTTTCTGAAATTTCCTTTTGGGGATTTGGGTCTTCTGTTGTAAAGGAATCTTCATGAGCATTCATTGCATTAGCTTTCTGACCGACAAACCATTGTGTATAGACCGTAATCCGTCCTGTCGATTTTTCTGCCAGATTTGTTACAGTCATTTTTGGTCCACCAGATTTAAGGTAGACACTATCACCAATTGAAAATTTTGATTTTGCCATTTTAAAGTTCCATATATATTTATAAGTCTATAATTAATAATGGTTTATTTCTTTATTTCAAGGTCAAAAAAATATTTAAGTAAAATATTTTTAAGTTATTCTAAAATTAACATAATACGCGTTATGCGAAATAATTAAATTATTTGTTTTAAATCAATATCTTATGATTTTTAAAAAAAACCATTCACCCTCGAATGGGCTTTTTTTGTGAATTTTCACGTTTCACAAGCAATTAATTGCGATAGCTAATCTGAACCGTCTTGATCATGTTCTCATCCATTTCCAGCACTTCAAACTGAACGCCCTGATACTCAATATAAGTACCTGCTTTTACTTGAGTTTGTGCTTTATCCAGAATCAAGCCAGCCACTGTGATATAGCTTGCATCTTCTTCTACCAGGTCGAGCATTCCCAATTCTAGTTCAAGTTGATACAGATCCAGCATGCCACTGGCTTTCCAGCTGTGGGCTGTGCGCTGGTATTGTAAATATGGCATTAGCTATCGTGAACTGCAGGAAATGCTGGCCGAACGTGGTGTGAATGTTGATCACACGACTATTTATCGTTGGGTTCAACGTTATGCTCCGGGAATAGAAAAACGCTTACGCTGGTATTGGCGTAATCCTACAGATCTGAGCTCATGGCATATTGATGAAACTTATGTAAAAGTAAATGGACAATGGTCTTATCTGTATCGTGCAGTCGATCAACGTGGCAATACCATTGATTTTTATCTTTCTTCTAGACGTAATACCAAATCAGCATATTGTTTTCTTGGAAAAATTTTAAATAATGTGAAGAAGTGGCAAATTCCACAAGTGATCAACACGGATAAAGCACCCACATATGGACGTGCTTTATCACGGTTAAAACAGGAAGGAAAATGTCCACCAGACCTTGAGCACAGGCAGATTAAGTATAAAAATAACCTGATCGAATGTGATCATGGCAAGCTAAAGCGGATCATCAGGGCCACATTAGGATTCAAATCGATGAAGACGGCTTATGCCACAATTAAAGGTATTGAAGTCATGCGTGCACTACGTAAAGGACAAGCTTCGTCATTTTATTATGGTCAGCCTCAGGGTGAAGTGTATCTAGTGAATAGAGTTTTCGGTCTCTAAGCACTTTTTAAAGGGGACATCATCGACTCAAATTTCTATTTGCAACAGTGCCCTTTAACTAGCTATACGATTAAATAAAATTAACTAGATATTCATATGCTTGAAGGTTGTAATGCTCCAAAGATCTCATTTGGCCGCATTCTGTAACCAATTCACAATATTAATGACATCACTGTTCGCACTATTTTTTCTAACAATGGCATAGAAGTTATAGTCGCATTCTATGAACCCAAAAGGAGCTTCAATCCTGCCATTCAATATTTCTTTTTCTACTAAAATTTGAGGTGCTATGGCAATCCCCAATCCGGAAACAGCAGCCTCAATCATTAAATTAAGACGATCAAAATAGCGGTCATTTGATTTAGTCTGAACGTTCATATTTGATCGTTCAAACCAGATAGGCCAGGCATTCTTATTAGAATGAGTATGCAGTAATGGGTACTTCAAGAGATCATTGATCGTATTCAAATGGTATGTTTCACCATTACAAATAGGTCCCATGTGATCTGGGAATAAAAGGTATTGATCCAAAGAGTCAGGTAGTATTTGATCTAAACTTAAGCTATTGATAAAAATATCAATTTGTTCTTTTTCCAGTAGCTTTAAGTCGTTACAGGTCATTAATTTAATATGGATATTGGGATAAATGATTTCGAGTTCCTCTAAGCGTGGAATCAGCCAATTCGCCATAAAACTATGAGATGCTCCGATCACAATTTCCACTTCTGAAGCTTTGTTACTTAACTCAAAGACACATTGTTCCAACTCATTGAAAAAGTGAGTACAAAGACGGGATAAGTCTTCTGCCTCTCTGGTGAGAGAGATCGTTGATGAATGCCGGATAAAGAGTTTTTTATCCAACCACTCTTCTAACTGTTTGATTTGATGGCTAACCGCACTATGAGTCACACATAATTCTTCTGCAGCCAAGCTGAAACTTTTATGTCGCGCGACTGCTTCAAATGCTTTAAGAGAATTTAAGGGCGGTAAGGTTCTACGTTTCATGCTGTAAATATTTCTAACATCATGAGCTAAAAATATATCAATTATAAGGAAAATGGAAATCTCTTAAGATTCAGTAAATTTTGATGCTTCAAGAGAGATGGAATGACAACTCCTTATACCGGTCAGGGTCCTGATCAATCTGGTTTTTTTGGGAAATTTGGCGGCTGCTATATGCCAGAGAGCCTGATGCCTGCCCTACAAGATTTAGAACACGCATTTAATATCATCCGGCATCAACCTAAATTTTGGACTGAATATAGACAAATTTTAACAGACTTCGTGGGTCGTCCTAGCCCTCTGTTTTATGCAAAAAATCTAACAGCGTATGCAGGAGGAGCCAAAATATATCTCAAGCGAGAGGATTTGAACCATACCGGTGCCCACAAGATCAATAACTGTGTGGGACAAATCTTATTAGCTAAATTTATGGGTAAAACCAAAATCATTGCAGAAACAGGTGCCGGACAACATGGCGTTGCCACAGCAACGGTCTGTGCGCTCTTTAAGATGAACTGCACGATTTATATGGGTGAAACTGATATTCAGCGTCAGCAGCCCAACGTTGAACGCATGAAACTGCTCGGTGCTGAAGTCAAAGGCGTGAGGAAAGGCCGTGGAACCTTGAAAGATGCCATGAATGAAGCGTTGCGTGACTGGATCAGTAACGTAGACACGACTTACTACCTGTTGGGAACAGGTGCAGGTCCCCATCCCTATCCAACCATCGTAAGAGAGTTCCAAAAAATTATTGGCATAGAAGCTAGACATCAAATCCTCCTCAAGGAAAATAAACTCCCTGATGCTTTGGTTGCCTGTGTCGGTGGAGGATCCAATGCATTGGGACTCATGCATCCCTTTCTACAAGATCCTGATGTCAAAATGTTTGGGATTGAGGCCGGTGGAAAAGGGACAGATAGTGGCGAACATGCTGCCTCGATTACAAAAGGTCGAATCGGTGTCCTGCATGGCAATTTGACTTACTTACTCCAAGATTCAGATGGGCAAATTTTAGAAGGACATTCCATCTCCGCAGGACTGGATTATCCCGGGGTGGGTCCTGAGCATGGCATCTTGTTTGAAACAGGTCGCGTGACTTATGCAGCAGTCAATGATGAAGAGGCTGTGCAGGCCTTCCAGTTGTTGAGTCAGCAGGAAGGTATTATCCCGGCGTTGGAAAGTTCTCATGCCATCGCATATGCCATCCAGCTGGCAAAAGAAATGCAGCCGGAGCAGACAATTATCGTCAATTTAAGTGGTCGAGGGGACAAAGACTTAGACACAGTCAAAAAATATCTTGCAGGAGCAAGCGCATGAACCGTTTAGATCAAAAACTCGCGCAATTAAAACAGGAACATCGAAGCGGTCTGGTCTGTTATTTTACGGCTGGAGATCCTGACTTTACTGAAAGCTGTCGTCTGTTTAGTCAGTTGGGTCAGGCTGGAGCCGATATCATCGAAGTTGGCATTCCATTTTCTGATCCTGTTGCAGATGGAGAGACCATCCAGGCAGCCCATCTCAGAGCACTGAGTGCTGGCCAAACCGTGCATCAGACAATTGAGTTGGTGAAAGAAATCCGTCTACAGGATGACACTACTCCGATGATTTTCATGACCTATTTAAATCCGATCATGCAATATGGTTTCGAGAAACTGGTTGCGGATACCGAAAATCTGATTGATGGGATCCTGATTCTGGATGCGCCCTATGAATATCGGGAACAATTTAAACTGCGATTAACTGAAAAAAACATGCATTTAATCGCAATGACCGCACCAACTACCCCTGTTGAGCGGTTGGAACAAATCTCGGCAAGCGCGACAGGATTTTTATATCATGTTGCGGAAAATGGCCTCACCGGAGGCAATTTGAATCTACCCAATCTTGAAAAAAAGATCGCTGAAATAAAACCCATGTTTAATATCCCGATCGCAATTGGTTTTGGGATTAAAAATGAAAGTCATGTGAAAGCTTTGGCCAATAAAGTTGATCTGGTTGTGATCGGCTCAGCACTGGTTGATACTTTCTTTAAGCAAGGTGTGGATGCGACATTAGAAAAAGTGAGAAAATTTTCACAGGTTTTGAAAGAGAAATCTTAATTTTTTCTTCATGATCATCAATAGAGCACTTATGACCTAAAGAATAGGATTTCTGTTCTTTAGGTCATTCTCAAATATGCATTTCAGTGATGATGTGTTTCAGCCAGCTCTAGAGCATTTAAATCGAGTTGCTCCAGTTCTACCAACTGCTTGTTGAGTAACTCAATCAAATCATTTTCATAAGGATTAATCACAGATTGGTCAGCGAATTGATCATTTGGATTACGTAAAGGACATTGATCTAAAGACAGGCAACCGCAACCAATACATTTATCTAACTGGGACCTGAGCTGGAGCAAATACATAATTTTTTCATCTAACTGCCCTTTCCATGTTTCCGATAATGCTTGCCAGTCTTGCTTATTGGCAATTTTGTTCTCCGGCAATATAGAAAAATGATCTTTCAGTTGTTGCAAACTGATCCCAACGACTTGAGCCACTTTAATGATGGCTACCCTTCGCAGCATGGCACGCTGATAACGTCGTTGGTTTCCGTTTGAACGCATGCTCGATATGAGCCCTTTCTCTTCATAAAAACGTAGAGCCGAAACGCTCACACCACTTCTATCAGCGAGTTCACCAATACTCAACCATTGGAAAGGATGTTTCTGATCTTCCTCTGAATCATGCAGCAAATGATTGTCCAATCGGTCTATTCCAAGTCATCAAATTTTAATCAATTATATTTTTTATTTAACTTAACCTCAAGTTAACTTGAGGTTTTAGAATCGCTATGTTGAATTGATTTTTAAATGATATCTAGTTGTTTTTAATATAGTGATGAGGTTGTCATGCCGGTTTTTGTCAAAAATATGCTAGAGAGTCGTTGGTTATGGCTGATTGCTCGCTGCTGCCTGGCCTTTTTATTTTTAAGTTCCGGACTCGCTAAAGTTCTCGATACTGAAAATAGCTTTCAGGAAATGCGTGCAGCTGGTTTGGAACCTACCTGGTTGTTTAACTATGCTTCAGCAATCGTTCTGTTATTTAGTTCTTACTGTATCTTATTTCAAAAGTATCTGTGGTTAGGTGCAGGTGCTCTTTCGGTATTCTTATTGCTCACAATCCTGATTGTTCACAACTTCTGGACCATGTCAGCTCCACAAGCCACGATCTCCATGTATTTTGCCTTTGAACACATTGCGGTGATTGGTGGTTTGATCAGTCTTTGTATCGCTGGTCATTATCGCAATAAAGTGAATGAATTAACGGATGCACAGCACACCTGCTAATTAAAGACAAACCAACATCTAAAAGAAAAGTAGAGATCTAGAGATGCACTAACTCATTTTTCAGTATTCCCCAAAAGCTTTCGATCGGTGCATTATCGTAACAGTCTCCGCGCTTGCTC
>NZ_CANQLZ010000087.1 GCF_947624825.1 uncultured Acinetobacter sp. | reverse complement strand
GACAATTTTATATACTCCATAAACCCTTTAAATTAATTAGGTGGTTTATGTCGCACTTCAAGTTTTACTCTGCCCTTGATTAAAACTTAAAGTTAAACGGCGCTCAGGCACCAACGTTTCTTCAAAAAAGAAATGTACACATAGCCAAGCAATCATGCCCATCAGGGTTAAAAAGGCAAAAATGATATGCCAATCAAAAAACAAAAGTACCCAAGCCCCCAACATGGGCGCCATAATCGGGGCAATGGTGGCCACAATCATCATGCTTGAAAATGCCTGTGCTGAGCTGTGTAAATCTAAACGATCCCGAATTGCAGCACGCGCAATCACCACACCTACACAACCGCCTAAAGCCTGTAAAATACGTGCGGCAATGAGACTCCATTCGTTATAGGCAAATACACACAATAAGCTGGCCAAAATATACAGCGATAAGCCAATATACAGTGGCGTTTTACGTCCAATACGGTCACTTAAAGGGCCATAGACCAATTGCCCGACCGCCAAACCCAAAAAATAAGCTGGCAAACTGTTGGCAACCATTTGGGTACTTACCCCAAAATCTTCTGCCATTAATGGCAATGCCGGTAGATACATATCAATACTTAAAGGCCCTAATGCAGTGAGTAAGGCCAGCAATAAAATCCAGCTGTTGGGATAGGCTTTAGAGGATTGTTGTAACATGACAGTATTTATTTTTAAAATGGCCAGTGTACAGACAATTCTACACCCTCATAGTATGATTTGCTTGGCAGCAATGGCATATTGGCTGCATAAAAATAGATAAACATTGACTAGGGATTTACCTTGAAAGCTTGGTTATTACCGTTACAGCAAGCCACATATCATTCTACTTTAATGTATAACCTGCGTATGCTGATTGCCTTTGCCGGCACTGCCTTTGTACCGTATTTTTTGGGCATGCAATTGGCGACCATTCCCTTAACTTTAGGCGTGGTGGCAGCGGGCTTAAGTGATATTGATGACCGCTTCTCGGCACGTATTTTAAATCAGTTATATACCTATTTTGGTTTCTTTATTACCGCAGCCTCGATTCAATTTTTATTTCCTTATCCCCTATTATTTGGTTTTGGTTTAATTGTTTCGTGTATTGGCTTTATCTTACTTGGCTCGCTTGGGCGACGCTATGCCACCATCTCTTATGGCTGTTTGGTGGTGTCGGTATATACCATGTTGGGGGTGGATTTATTTAGCGATTGGTATATGCAACCCGCGCTATTGGTGACTGGCGCACTGTGGTATGGGGTACTCTCTACCATCAGCTTTTTACTGTTTCCGGTACGTCAAGTTCAAGATCAATTGGGCAAAAGCTACAGCGCATTAGGTGACTTTTTATATGCTAAATCCAATGTTTTTGATGTAGACATGACCGCCAAAAGCTACCAACAAAGCATGATTGATTTGTCGCTTGAAAATAGTAAATTGGTCGGCTTATTTAATGAATTAAAAACCGCCTTACTTACTCGCTTAAAAGGTGACCGTGGTCAAAAAGACACCCGTCGTAGTCTACAGTATTATTTTGTGGCACAAGATATTCACGAACGCGCCGATTCTGCACATATCGACTATCAAAAACTGGCTAAAGTCTTTGAGCACAGCGATGTCTTGTTTCGTTTACAACGAGTATTGTCCTTGCAAGGCAAAGCCTGTAAAGACTTAGGCGACAGCATTATTCGGCGACAAAAATATCAACATAACAGCCGCTTTAAACATACCTTTGCCAATTTAAAACAATCACTTGAGAAATTACGTCAAGAACAACGCTATGACCAAGTGTGGGTTAATGCCCTGTTTGGTTTATATCAAAATTTAAAATCGATTGATGGTCAATTGCGCAACTTAGAAACCGAGCGCACCATTCATTTAGATAAAATGCGCCATATTGAACATCAACTCAAAGACGATGACCTAAAAGGCTTTGATGACATGGTGATTCGGGTTAAACAACATTTAACCCCCGAATCGGTGCTATTTCGGCATGCGGTACGTTTATCCATTGTCTTGTTGGTGGCGTATATTTTTGTGCAAGTGACCCATATCGAATACGGTTATTGGGTACTTTTAACCGCATTATTTGTCACGCAACCTAACTTTAACGCCACCAAACGCCGCTTACGCTTACGAATTGTGGGAACGTTGGTGGGGATTTTGGTCGGCTATGCCATTTTATACTTTATTCCCTCTATTGAAGGTCAGTTGTTGCTGTTGGTGCTCAGTGGTGTGTTGTTTTTTGAATTACGCAGTAAACAATATGCACAAGCCACAGCTTTTATTACCATTTTGGCTTTAATTAACTTTAATTTAGATGGTGTGGGCTTTGATGCAGCAATTCCACGCATGATTGATACTATGGTCGGCTGTTTCTTGGCATGGCTTGGGGTATCGTTTATTTTCCCCGATTGGAAATTCCGTCGTCTGCCCCGCACCATTCGCCGTTCACTCGAAGCGCAGTGTGATTATTTGGCCGAAGTGATTGAACATTATAAAAATGGTCGTAATCATGGCTTAAATTATCGTATTGTACGCCGTGCTGCACACAATCGTGATGCAGAAGTTGCTTCATTAATTTCAACCCTTGCCACCGAACCCGATTTTGACCCTGACCATAAAGCATTGGCTTTTGAATTTTTGTGCTTAAATCATACTTTTTTAAGTTATATCGCAGCTTTAGGCGCACATCGTAAACAGATCCAAGACCCTGCAACGTTAACCTTACTTAATCAAGCTCTCAATGATATTCAAGGGGCCTTGTTACACGATGAAATGCCAGATTTAAGTGCAACCAACATGTTGCAAGCCATTCGTCAGCGTTTACAACATGCAGATGAAGATCAGCATGCCTTTATTATTTTGCAACAATTGTCATTAATGCTGAGCATTTTGGATCAATTGAGTCTCTTAAAGCAAAGCTTAAGTCATGAGCGTGATCAACATGCCACCGAATTAGCCTCTTTATAGCCAAGATTTTTCCTTGAATTAAGTTCACGATAACACAAGATTTAATGCTAAACTTTTCGCAGTTCTAAATCTGTTATTTTCACTATGACCGCGAAAAATTTATACGCTTATACGCTGCAGCCTGTCCCGTATGAAGTCAGTGCCGACGAACAGCGTGAGATTCAATTACAAATGTGGCGCGGTACCAACAAAATTGGTACTAAAGCTTGGGCGATCATGGCTGCTGTGGTGGCTTTGTCGATTTTAGGGATTATTTTACTCAAAAACTATTCGACAATTTTTTGTTGGGTGGCAATTGTAGCTGTTGTGATTTACCTTTTAGTGCGTAAATTTGGCCTAGAATGGTATGTAAAACGCAAAATGAATGAGTTTCCTGCACAGGAAATTAAAGGCATTAAATTGGGCGTGCAACCGCATGGTTTAGTGATGCGCCAACAAATGGGCGTTCAAGAAGGCGTTGCTGTCATTTCTTGGAAAGACATTTATGAGTGGTACAACACACCTGAATATATGTTGGTAAAATTTAAAGTCAAAGGTCAAGAAGGTGCTTATATCCTGCCAAAGCGTATGGATTCTAAGAACTTCTCTTTTTCTACTGTGCGTAAACACTTACAAGAAAGCGTAGGTGAGCCTAAGTCAGTGTAAAACGACTTGAATTAAAAAAACCTCCCTGATGGAGGTTTTTTTTATTTAAATGATAATGAGAATAAATATTAATTCAGTTATAATTTGCCGCATTATTTAAGCCTTCTTGTATTTTTTTACCATGTTAAAAAAGATATTTTTTCAAATTCATTGGTTTTTAGGTATTACCGCAGGTTTGATTCTCTCGCTTATGGGGGTCACCGGTGCGATCTATTCTTATGAATCGCAAATCTTAAAATGGATCAACCAAGACAGCTATGTGGTTCAAGTTGAAAACCGCCCTGTGTTGACGCCTGCTGAAATTTATCAGCGCTATAGCAATCAATACCCTGCTGCAAAGATTAATAGCATTACTGTGGCGCAAGACCCAAGTGCTGCTGCAAGCGTCAATGTGGTTAAAGAAGGTGCGCGGCGTGGTCATACCATTATGATTAACCCATATAGCGCGCAAGCTTTGCCTGAGATTAAAGGTCGCGAATTCTTTCAATTTATTCAGCAATTACATCGTAATTTAACGGTCGGTCCTATTGGTAAGCAAATTACCGGTGCTTCGACCTTAATGCTGATTTTCTTTGTGTTAAGTGGTTTGTACTTACGTTGGCCTAAACGCCACAGCATTAAGCAATGGTTATTTGTTAAACCAAAACTAAATGGTCGTAATTTCATTTGGGATTTACATGCTGTGGTCGGGACTTGGGTGGTGATTTTCTACCTAATTTTAGCCTGTACCGGTTTATATTGGTCGTATGACTGGTGGCGCAACGGTATGTTTAAGGTATTAGGCGTTGAACGTAGCCAACCTCAAGCCACGGCAACACCTCAAGGCGGTCAAGGCGGTCAAGGCGGTCAAGGCGAGCGTGCCGAGAAAATCACCCCAACTGAATTAAATATTGCCCTTACGCAAAGTTGGCAAGGCTTTAATCAAGTGGGTCGTGATTTTTCAACTTTAACCATGAACTTACCTAAACGTGCAGATGGTCAAGTGAGCATGAGCTTCTTTGATGCCGAGCCACAACATGAACGTGCACGTAACAATTTAACTTTTAACTATCAAACTAACAGCGTTGAAAAACTCGAACTCTACGAAGACAAAAAGCTCAATGAAAAAATCATGAGCAGCATGTTGCCGGTGCATCGTGGTAGCTTCTTTGGCTCGGTGTATCAATTTATGGCAATGCTCGCATCTTTGGCGATGCCTCTGTTCTTTATTACCGGTTGGATGCTGTATTTAAAACGTCGTAATCAAAAACAACTTACACAGGCTGCACGTCAAGGGGCAAACTCACCAGCCTTAGATGCAAATCAAAAACCATGGTTAATTGCTTATGCCACACAAACCGGTGTGTCTGAACAATTGGCATGGCGTACAGCAGGTAGCTTACAAGAAGCGCAGTTGGCCACTCAAGTTAAAGCTGTGCAAGATTTAAAGCCAGAAGATTTACACAACGCAGAGCATGTGTTGTTTATTGCCAGTACCTATGGCACGGGTGAAGCACCTGATTTAGCCACAAGTTTTGAGAAAAAGTTACTCACCCAACATCTTAATTTAAGTCATTTGAATTATGCAGTTTTGGCTTTGGGTTCAAAAGAATATCCAGAGAGTTACTGTAGCTTTGGTCATCGTATTGCCGCGTGGCTTGATCAAAATGGTGCACAAGCTTTGTTTAATCCAATTGAAGTGAACAATGCAAACCCAGATGATATTGCACGTTGGAATACTGCTCTTGCCCAAAGCACACAATTAGATTTAGGCAGCATCCAAGTGCATAAAGTTTATGATACTTGGACATTGGCAAAACGTGAGTGCCTAAACCCAACCAGCTTGGGACAACCTGCATTTAATATTGAGCTCAAAACTCAACACGATATTACATGGGAAGCTGGTGATATTGCAGAAATTCAGCCGGGCAATAGCCAAGCACGAATTGATGCATTTTTACAGCAACAAAAACTTAGCGCTCAGCCAGAATTGATTGCAGCATTGCGTTATAAAGATTTAAGCCAAAAGATTCATGGCTTCTTTAGTACCGAAGAGTTGCTTGAGCAATTGCCTGAATTACCAACGCGTGAATATTCAATTGCCAGTATCCCAAGTCAGCAAATGCTACGTTTGGTGGTACGTCAACAACAAAGCAACCAAGCGCTTGGTTTAGGTTCAGGTTGGCTCACCGAGCATGTAGATGTTGGACAAGATGTATTATTGCGTATTCGTAGCAATCCATCGTTTCACTTAATTGATGACAATCGTCCAATGATTTGTATTGGAAACGGAACCGGTATTGCAGGCTTAATGAGCTTAATGCAAGCGCGTGTTCGCCTAGACTATACCGATAACTGGTTAATTTTTGGTGAACGCCAACGTGAACATGACTTCTTTTATCAAAGAACCATTGAAGCATGGCAAAGCACGGGTATGTTAAAACGAATTGATTTAGCTTTCTCACGTGATCAAGCCGATAAAGTCTATGTACATCATAAGCTACGCGAACAAGCGAGTGAGTTACGTGCTTGGATCGATAAAGGTGCAGTATTGTATGTCTGTGGCAGCATTCAGGGCATGGCCAGCGATGTAGATCACGCTTTAATTGACATCTTAGGCGAAGCCCGTGTAGATCAATTACGTGAAACGGGTCGTTACCGTCGTGATGTGTATTAAGCTTAACTAAAATGCAAAAACCGAAGCAACTGCTTCGGTTTTTTTATACATAGTAAATTTTTAATGATGCAAACGAATGCTACGTGGCTTAGGTAGCTGTAAAGCTTGATATTTTTGAGGATGAGAACGCTCTAATTCATATAAATAATTTTTAAGATCGGTCAAAAATTGCTGTGGTGGTATTAAAACATGTTGTCCATCACTCGCTAGATTTAAAGCCAATGACTTTTTTTCGCGTAGCAATACCGGAATAATGTTTTCAATCAGCTCTTGCAAAGAAATTGGACATATACGATAGCCAGGCCAATGCTGTAACACAGGTTTAATTAAACTTGGATGATGCCATAACACTAAGGCTGCATTTTGGGCATCTCCACACCATCCCCAATGTTGTTCAGGATTAATAAGTGCCATCACTTGCTGCTGCTCAACCAAGTGCAACATAAATTTTTGATAAATGAGTGCAGCAGCAGACAAAAGCGAAGAATGAGAGACAGAATGCATAATTTTGCCAAAGGCAGAAACAAAAAAACCCTACATAAGTAGAGGCCATTTATTCTTATTAAGAATATGGTGGGCGCTGACGGGATCGAACCGCCGACATTCTGCTTGTAAGGCAGACGCTCTACCAACTGAGCTAAGCGCCCTGAGCGAAGAGTAACAAAGCATCGCTTTGTCTGAGCGCAAGAGAAAATCTCTGATTTTCTAAAGGCTACTCTTTTTACAGAGTTTTGATAAATGGCGCAGCGGACGGGACTCGAACCCGCGACCCTCGGCGTGACAGGCCGATATTCTAACCAACTGAACTACC
>NZ_CANQLZ010000086.1 GCF_947624825.1 uncultured Acinetobacter sp. | reverse complement strand
CCTATGTAATGTCCATAAAAGTGTAGTGAAGTGCTCATGATGTTGGGAAGATTGCTCGGGTTATCAGCAATCTTGTTACAGATCGCTGTGTTCCTGCAGCCTTTATTGCCAGAAAAACACAGTGTTTTTTCGGTATGTAAAACTATTGCCGCAGCATTACATCTAGAAGTTACTAACGTTCATCCACACCACAGCTTCGCAACATCACATCCGCATAGCAATCAAGCCAGCGGAGCAGACCAAAATAATGCACATGTCTTCACACATGTGCAGGATCGACATGAACATCAAGAGCGGGATGATGCACATACCGGTCATGACTGCCAGTTTTGCCTAGTGCACAGCTATACCCTACCGCTACTGGATACCAAATTCAGACTAGTACTGATCAGAACTCAGACCTTACTGCAGTTCTTCAGTACATTTGTCCCATATACGCTGTCCCTACCTGCTCCGTGGTTCCTGATACCTCAGGGTCGTGCTCCTCCTTTAACACTCATCCACTAAATCAGCAGATATGGTATTGCTGAGCAGTCTTCCTAGTTTGCGATATGGCTGAAAATATTCATCTATCCAGAACATGTGAGCAGCTCATAATTAGCATCTTCAGTCACAGTGATCCTATCCGTAATAATGAATATGGCTTTTAATTTATCTGTATTCAAATTTATTTGAAGTCCAACTATCACAGTCTCAATGACTTTCTAATTTTTCAAAGTGTTATTACAACTTTTTAGTATATCGATAAGGAGGACACAATGATGAATCTACTTCAGCATGATCAGGCACATCACCTAAAAAGTGATTTTAATAACAGCTGTTGTCTGGATTTAGCACAACAAATTGTAAGGATCCGGCAAACTCTCAATATTTCACAGACAGAACTGGCGGCCAAGCTGTGTATTTCTTCCCGTACCCTAGAAAGCTGGGAACGTGGAGTTCGTAATCCCTCAAGCGCAGCCCAAGCTTTGCTAAAACTTTTTATCAAGTCACCTCATTTTGTTTTAGAAAATCTTGCTTGAATAGTATTAGTTATGTTTTTGAATAGTTTTTATCACTACAAGCTTAACTTATGAATCATCATGAACCGATACATACCTATAAAGAGCAGTAGTATCGGTTTGGTTTGGAGAAATCTTTATGGTAATTGTAATTACATCACAGAACCGACGTCATATTACTCCGCACGCTGGGAAATGCCGAAAATTCTGGAAATATGAGCTCAAAGATGGGAAAGTTATGGACAAACAGCTCATTGAGGTGGAGAAAGAAGCATCATTTTCTCAGTCGGGTGAGGTACTAGAAAAACTGTTACCTATGGACATGTTCGTAACCACAGGGATGGGGGACAGATTGCGAGAAAAACTCAAAAATATTGGCGTACATGTTATTGTGACGGATGAAATTGATCCTGATAATTTTATTAACAGTTTACTTTAACTCGCCTATGAATAAAATCTAAAACCATAGTTAAAGTTTCCATTAAAAGTTAGTGGGAACTTTCGCTGATAAAATACATCTTACCTAACTGCTATTTGATCAAAACATTAAATTGTCTAGGTTTGAAATAGGTTGACACTATATTTCATATAAATGCCTGACGAATTTCATCAGGCATTTTTTATTTGTAAGACAGATGCTTCTAATAAATTACAAAAGGAAAACCTTCTCAATCAAATGAAGGCCTTTCCTAAAATTAACTATTGTGAAGTATATGACCCATCTACTACATACTGGCTGCCCGTTACAAAAGATGCATCATCAGAGAGTAAGAAAGCAACGACCTGAGCAACTTCTTCCGGATTTCCTAAACGACCAACTGGATGCAATTTTATCAGTTCAGCTTCATCAAACTCACCAATTAAAGGCGTTTTAATATAACCAGGATGTACTGAATTAATACGAATACCCTTTTTAGCATATTCTAGCGAAGCCGTTTTAGTAAGCCCGGTTACACCATGCTTAGCTGCAACATAACCAGAAATATTTTCAGTCCCAACTAAACCTAAAATTGATGCTGTATTCACAATTGCACCACCGCCGGCTGCCAATATTGCAGGGATTTGATAATGTAGGCCATAAAAGACCGCATTCAAATTAATATCAATCACACGACGCCAAGCTTCAATACTTAAATCTGCAATTGGCTGAACGTCACCCAATATTCCAGCATTGTTAAAAGCTAAATGAAGGGCACCATACATGCTAATTGAAAATTCAACCGCTGCTTTCATGTCTTCAGGTTCAGCCGTATTGGCTTTATTCGCAGCCGCTTTACCGCCTAAAGATACAATTTTCTCAGCAACTTTCTGTGCTGCTTCAAAGTTAATATCCGAGACTACAACACTTGCACCCTGCTTCGCTAAAAGCATAGCTGTGCTTTTCCCAATTCCAGAACCCGCACCAGTAACTAGGGCAACTTTATTTTTGAACCGATTTGACATAATAAAACCTCTTTCTTAAAGTACTGCAATGCTGAATATTTACATCACATTTAATAATTCACTTATTTTTACTTCATCACTTGTATCGCAAATTGAATAACATGACATTTACCGCAATGTAATTCTCCCTCCTGTCTTTCTTGCTCTCCAACATAAAAATGATGGATATGATCCTGCTTGAAAACCTGCAAAATATCCCACGGATCGTATAAATATTCGATATTTTTAGGGCCACCAGTTTTATAGTTGATCTGCTCCTTGGAATACAGCTCACCGATAAACCATCCACCGTTTAGCAAGGACTTTCTTATGCCTTCTAAAACCTGTTTTTGCGTTTCTGTATCGAAATGACCAAATACACAAATCACGTTTTGATAACGCTCGGACGGCCATTTCGCTGCTGTTAAATCAACATGTCGGAGTTCAAGCTTTATCCCTGTAGCTTCGGCTTTGCTGGACAGATGCTTCAAAGCAACATCGGAATAATCCCAAACTTCCGCCGAAAAAGGATAATTATACTGTCTTGCCTGCTCAGCCAGGTAAAGGATATTCCTTCCTTCTCCTTCAGCAATTGCCAGTGTTTTACCTTCTATCAGGATTTCCCCCGCAATCTCCTGAATAAACAGGTTTGCTGCTGTGCCGTATAGGTCCTGCGTCTGGGCATACAATTCATTCCAGTGCTGACTCATTTCATCCCTCCATTTACTTGACTATCCAATCAGTTGGAAAACTCTTTGAATGCTTCCAGCGCATTTGCAGCATACATCAATGAAGGTCCACCGCCCATATACACCGCAACGCCCAGAACTTCCTCCAGCTCCTGTAGGGTCATGCCCATTTTGACCAGGGTCCTGACATGAAAACCGATACAACCATCACAACGTGCAGCCACACCAATCGCCAAGGCAATCAATTCCTTGGTTTTTGGATCAATCACACCATCATGCATTGCGATCTGGGATAATTGATTGAAACTTTTCATTAAATCTGGTGAATCCTGGCTTAGAGTTCTTAAACTACCTGAAATATTTTGGGTTAATTCTTTGTATTTCATAATTTTTTCTCAAATTAAAAATCAACAATCAAGTTTTTATATTCAAAAGCTTATTTTTCTACCGGATAGCCCTGTTCCAGCCAAGCCTGATAGCCACCTTGAACCGACTTCACCTGAGTAAATCCCATATTCTGTAAAGTATCGGTTGCCAATGCTGAACGTCCACCCGTGCCACAGATCAAATAGATCGGCTGATCTTTTAGATGTTCCAGTGCCTGCATGGTATCGCAATGATGGCTAACCAAAGGATGCTGGTGAATCCTCATTTCTAAAACACCACGAGGATAATTCACCGCCCGGTCTATCGCTGCCGCCTGAAATTCATCCGGTTCCCGAACATCAATCAGAATGGTTTTATGGTTTTTCATCGCTTCAAACAGTTCAGCTACACTCACTTCCTGAATCCGGTTTTTCGCATTCCGGATCAATTGCTCTGCAGTTTTCATCATTTTCATTCTTCCTCGCTCATCAAAATCAGCTTCATTTGTTATAAATGCTAGTTCAGCAGCTAAAAAACGCTTTGTTGTAGCTCCCACCCCGGCTGTTTCAGCACTGTTGCAGTGATCACTGCTATTGCAAACCGTCAGTTTGATAAAATTATTTCAGACTGTACACCTGTTTGATATTCATTCAGATGACAGAAAAATAGGGTATTTATCTGTCATCCAGAATCTGACCTTCTATTTTTATCCGTAAAAAATTTCACGGGACTAGCCCATGAGTGCTGAATAAATTAAATACACAGCTACCCCAATCACAGTTGTGGCAAAAATCTTCTGAACCCGGTTACTTTCAATTCGGTGCATCAGACTGCGTCCAATTAACATCCCTACAATACAGGCCAGGACAAAAGTCAGCGTGACCGAAACAGGATATTGAAAGCCATCTAGCACGTGTGCAGAAATACTGACACCACCAATCAGGAAAATAATCATTAGAGAAGTCGCAACGATACTGCGCATATCGAGGTCGGTGAATTTACGCAGTGCCGGGACAATCACAAAACCGCCGCCCACCCCGAGCAAGCCGGTCAGTAAACCCGCCACTACGCCAATACCGGCGAGGAACGAGGCAGTTTTCACATTCCAGATCAGGCGACCGGTCGTTTGATTGACCTTACACGGTGTATTCTCATGGTCATTAACTTTGTTAAAGAATATCCGGTAGGCTACAATCAGCATGACCAGACTGAAAGCCATCGTCAGCCAGACCGGAGAAACAATACCAGCCAGATGCACGCCATAGCGTGCTGAAGGAATACTGATCAGGGCGATCCAGAGCGCAGCGCGATAACGTACAATACGCTTGAATAAACCCTCGAACGTTCCAACCAAGGCGGACAGAGTCACTGCCAGCAAGCCCACAGGCGCAGCCTGTGCCACAGTCCAGCCCTGACTCGCCATCAGTGCCGGTACAGCCAGAATGCCGCCACCAGCACCGGTTAAACCCAGCAAGCCACCGATGGCTAACCCTTCCAGTATTAACACCCACATAGCCACTGTTCCTCTCTTTGCTAATGCAATTAAACAAAAGACAAACCTTTTTGTTTAATCTTGAAACATGCCTATT
This sequence comes from uncultured Acinetobacter sp., assembly GCF_947624825.1. GTDB lineage: Bacteria > Pseudomonadota > Gammaproteobacteria > Pseudomonadales > Moraxellaceae > Acinetobacter. Next base: position 2,238 of record NZ_CANQLZ010000086.1, on the reverse strand, counting down.
TGAAGTAATTAAGCGGAAGTTTTAAATAAGAAACCCCATTCTGTTCTGGCGTTGGGAACTGTCCACCTTTCATATTGATCTGAATGGAAGGCAGGATCAACTTCGGCATACTCAGTCCGGCATCACGCTGCTGACGCATTGCGACAAAATCTGCTTTACTTACCCCGCTATGCACATGAATATTATGCTGTTTCTGCATCTGAACAGTTGTTTCACACTGATACGCATGACGTGACTCAGGCAGATAGTCATGACACAAGAAGACCCGAGTATCTTCTGGTAGCTGATACAGGCTGTGTACCGAATCAAAAAGCGTTTCTGCACTGCCCTTTGGAAAATCACAACGTGCCGTACCATAGTCCGGCATAAACAGCGTGTCGCCGACAAAGACGGCATCTTCCACCACATAGCTCAGGCAAGCAGGTGTATGTCCCGGTGTTGGAATGTTATAGACATCCAGCTCACCGATTTTGAAATGTTCACCATCTTCAAATAAATGATCAAATGGCTGACTAGCATTCACCTGCTTGAGATCCAGATGATAAATTGCAGCAAAGGTTTCTTGCACCACAACGATTTTCTGGCTGATTGCAATTTTCCCACCCAGTTCCTGTTTCAAATATTGGGCTGCAGTCAGATGATCTGCATGAACATGGGTTTCCAAAATCCATTCCACTTCTAAAGTCTGTGCTTTGACATAAGCAATGATACGATCTGCCTGTGTGGTTGAAGTGGTTGCAGATGCCGCATCATAATCCAGCACACTGTCAATGATGGCACAGCGCTTTGTCATTGGATCGGATACCACGTAACTGAAGGTATTGGTCGCCTCGTCAAAAAAATCCTGTACCAGTGGGTATTTTGCCATGGTTATTCTCCCGCCCATTTACGGTGCAGCAATATGCCAATCAACATCGCGATAATAAAATAGAAGACCTGGTAATGCCCCAGGCCAATCAAGGTGAAACTTGGTGCTGGACATACCCCAGCAATCCCCCAGCCGATACCAAACAACAGGCTGCCAATGATTAAGCGTGGATCAAGTTTTTGACTGGTTGGCAATACAATAGGTTCGTTAAATACGGTTTTCGGTGCTGCAGAACGCATGGCTTTTTGAAATGGAATAAATGCCACGGCAATTGCACCCATCATGACAAAGGCCAGACTGGCATCCCAGTCACCAAACAGATCCAGGAAATCCAGCACTTTTTCCGGATTGGACATGCCTGAAACCATCAGTCCGACAGAAAAAAGAGCACCAAAAATAAAAGCTAAAATATTTTTCATTTTAAAATGCTCCAGTCACGTGACGAACAATATAAACAGTGACAAAACCAGCAAACATGAAACTCATGGTGGCCACGATGGAACGTTTAGACAAACGACTCATCCCGCAAATGCCATGACCGCTGGTACAGCCTGAACCTAAGCGTGTACCAAAGCCGACCAAGAGACCCGCAACCACCAGCATCAGCGGACTCGCATTCAATTCAATTTCTGGCTGAACAAACAGTCCATAGATAAATGGCAGCGTTATTAAACCCGCCATGAACCAGATCGCAGGTGTTTTAAACATCGTTTTAGGATTCAGCACCTGTCCGATTAAGCCACTGATGCCTGCGATACGACCATGCACATACAGGTAACCAACGACCGATACACCGAGCATCAAACCGCCGAGAAAAGCAATCAGGAAATCATGCATAGCGAGTCTACTTAAATTTACAATATATTTATTTATAATATATAATATATAATATTAATCAAGCACTCTGTGATATTCTTTCATAAATGATTTTTAACTATACACGACTGAAGGAGATCGTAATGAATACTGGAACTAATCAGGCTAAAATTGATTTTTCGGAAGTCGATATAGTCACAAACTACTTAAAAGTCTTATCAAATCCTGACCGCCTAAAAATTTTATGTGTCTTGGTAGAAGGCGAACTCAATGTACAGAAAATTGAGGAAAGCACTGATATTCATCAACCAACACTGTCCCAACAACTGACTGTACTGCGTAAAAATAATATGGCCAGCACTCGTCGTGAAGGTAAACAGATTTTCTATCAAGTATCTGACCCCAGAATCCTGACGATTATGCAAACCCTGCATCAGTTATATTGTGCTGCTTAAGCCTGTTTTTCATTCTAACTTGTACCATCGAGTGACTTTAACAAACTCATAATTCCTCAAGCTTTAACCTCAATATTCCTGCTCAAATCGGCTAAAGAT
>NZ_CANQLZ010000085.1 GCF_947624825.1 uncultured Acinetobacter sp. | reverse complement strand
CTTTCAGAAATATTTATGTATATTTTATTTTTGAAAGGTGTTAAAAGTGAAAAGTGAAAAATGCGTCAAAAAAAAAAATCGGAAATAGATAACATGTTAGTTGTAAAAGACAACGCTCTGATAAACGCAAGCTATAACCTAGATCTAGTAGAACAACGATTAGTTTTATTAGCGATTGTCGAAGCCCGTGAAAACATTGAAAATATTGACTCGAATACAGAATTAACAGTTCATGCTTCTAGCTATATCAAGCATTTTAATGTTGAAAAGCATACAGCCTATAAAAACCTAAAGGATGCTGCTAAGACATTGTTTTCTAGACAGTTTAGTTATGAAGAGTCTGCTGAAAATGGACACATAACTCACTATACAAGTCGTTGGGTTTCTAAGATAGGTTATACAGCAGCATCTGGTTCAATTAAGATTATATTTGCTCCAGATGTCGTTCCATTAATAACACGTATTGAAAAACATTTTACGAGCTATGAGTTATTTCAAGTAGGACATTTATCAAGCAAATATTCTACTCGTCTGTATGAGTTGTTAATTAGTTGGAGATCCGTTGGGAAAACTCCTATTTATGAAATAAATGACTTCAAGAAGAAATTAGGCATTGAAGATCATGAATATAAGATAATTTCTAACTTTAAATTAAGAGTGTTAGATCCTGCTATTAAGCAAATTAATGAATCTACAGATATCAAAGCCAATTACGAGCAACACAAACAAGGACGTACAATTACAGGTTTTTCATTTTCTTTTAAGCAGAAGAAGCAGCAAATTAAAAATGAAACACAGAAAGAGATTAATACATTAGATGTGTTCAATAAGCTTACAGAGAAGCAACTTGATATGTTTAGCAGTAAGTTAGCTGATTTACCTGCTGTGCAAGCTATGGCGCATGTTGGTGAGGATATGAAGCCATTTGTGGCACGTTTACGCACGATGTTGATGGATGCAGAGCAGCAAAAAGTATTGCTGCCATACCTCAAAGAAGTCGGTTATGCAGCAGCTTAAATTTTCATTTGAGCTAATTAGTGACGTTTGAAATTGACTAAAAAACAGGCGTGGAACGGTCTAATTCACGTAAAAAGCCCAACTACTGAGAGTTGGGCTTTTATTATTTGGTTAAGCTATTGAAATATATAAACTAATAAAACCGATTTCGTATAAGCGGTATTATGTTAATTTTAGAAAAATTACATATTAACGATTTCAAGCTTAGCCTTTCTAGCTAACTCTCGTGCTTCTATACGCTCATTAATAGATTTCTCAACCATATCTTCAATATACTTTCTTTTAACTTTATCTTTAGGAATTGGTAAAAGTAATTCATTTACTCGCTTACCAATACTATCAATGATATCAAGCGTTAATCTTTTAGCTTTGATTTGTTGAATCACTGGCTCACTTGATAAAGCAGCTAATAGCAGATATGGAGATAATACTTCTGGTTTATTTACTCGTATTTTGTATAGATGACTCTGATAGACCATTTTCGTATCGTATTCTGAAACAAAAGCACATGTACCAATTAAGTAAGTACCATCTTTAACCATTAAAATATCTTTAGCTTGAACGTCTTGTTTTTTCTTTAATGATTCAAAAATTTCCTCTGAAACTCCTTGTTTTGCATCTAGCTTAATTTCCCAATTAGAAATATCTGATGTTCTTACAAAAGGAATTGATCCCGTGCCATAAGCAAGTTTTCCGACCTCATCACCTGTTGAGAAAGATAAAACACCTTGGTCAATAAGATCTTGTACAAGATATATATCATGTGTATCTACAAGTTTATTGATTAATTCATATGGCTTTGGATCATAGTATCTAGGTGCCAAAATATTATTGCTAATTTGGTTATAGCCAACATAGTGACCTAAAACAGATGACATATCTGAATTAGGATTCAAATAATTTTGCAAAATCTGAGGTAAATCATTATGAGGAATTAAATTTCCTCGGCTATCATGACCACACCAAGTAGCTTCTGCCATAAATATTTTTTGGCTATCTTTAGCTTTTTTATGAGCAATTAATAAACATGTTTTTGTATGAGTTCCACCTTTCCCACTGGTTTTGAATAGACTTTCAGGCATACCGCAAACAGCATCCACATGCAAATTATCCAATAAATATTGGACAACATATCCTGCTGTATTTGAGATTAAACTTTCAGGTACAACTATCCCTAAACGGCCATTTTCTTTTAAAAGTTTTATACAAATTTCTAAAAATAAGATTTGAGGTGGAGTGTTAGCCTGAAGTACGTCTGTTTTGACATATCTCTTTGTGGTTTTATCTAACTTCCATTTATATGCGAGATCATAATTAGCACGGACTTCTTCTGATCCAGATCTAATTTTTGAACCGAATGGAGGATTGGCTAATACAATATCAAATGTTCCTAATAATTCAGGGTTAGTAGTTATATGTTCAATAGTATCGACACAACTAATTTTGGCTTCATCTAGCGTATTAATTGCAATGTGAGATTTAGCTAACTTCGTTAAATATTCATCTTTATCAAAGCCATATAAATTGTTATGTATAGATTCTCGATCTATATTCTTATTTAATAAAAATCTTGATGCATAACTTAAAAAGCCACCCGTCCCACAAGATGGATCAATAATTTTTTCATTATCTTCTGGATTTATTGCTTCTACTAAAAATTTGATTGCTTCAAATGGTGTAAAGAATTGACCATCATTCTGACGTAAATCAGATGATATAAAACATTGATATAGCTCACTAAATATATCCTTTTCAGAAGTATAGTAATCAATTTTAATAAGCTTTTGATGTACATATAAAATAGTCTGTGGATCTAATAAAATTTCTTCATCAGGATCAAATGCAAAAGTTAGTTTATTTTTTATGAGTCTAAATTCTCGACGATACGCTTCTGATACATCTACTGCGGAGCTTTCTCCAGATAAGCTGTCTTTAAGAGATAATGAACAAAATAAACATTTAACTACTTCATGAAGTAAAGCGCTATCTCTCGTAATACCTATAACTCGCCCAGCCAAGTAATTTCGTATATCAGAAAAAATTGAAGCTGCTTCTTCTACTTTACAAAAGATAGGTGATGACATTTTTCTTCCAATAAAAACAGGTTATGAAATATTATAGTTTACATTTCATAACCTGTAATTATAAATTCAAGAAAACAGTTTATGGTTTAATCGAACCGTACTTTTTCTCAAATATTTTGTCCAAAATCACATTTACTTCATCCAAAGAGAGATCTCCTTGAATTCGATTACCTATATAGGATTGCCAACTAATATTTTGACCTTCATGGACACCCTTTTTCTTCAAGGGTAATAAATGACCTACTTGATATTCAGCTTTACCATGCTCACTTTTAGTATTAATAGCATCAAAACAAAAGTTCTCTAAAGTCACAGGACAAGTAGCTATTGATTTCGATGAACTAATTAAACCTTTAGAAACCAATTGATCAAAAACCTCTTGAGGGAAATTCTCGAAATGGATTAGAGATTCAATCAATTTTTTCTCAACAGACCAACAGTTCTCTAATGAGCTGAATTGGTAATCATCAGGTAAGATTTCCCATCTCTTTGCCCTATTAGTTTTATCTTTACCTGTTAATGATCTATCACTTAAGTACGACTTTACACGAATCTTGTCACTAAGATTTTTTTCAAGACTAGCATTAATGATAGGTCTAGCGTTAATCAGCCAAATAATAACTGGATTTATAACAAGCTTGATATTGTCAGCTGTATGTATTGGATCTTTATTAACATCTACATATGAAAAGATGAATTGATATGGAACACCATATTTATCTTTTAATAGATTTTTTAAAAATTTAAAAAACTCAACATCTTGTATTTCTGAAGTAAGGATATCTGTTACCTTTTCAAAAATCTTTAAACACTCATCAAACGTTACAGATCGAGGATCATTACCAGGTTGAAAGAATTGTTTTTGTGTTGTGTTACCTAAGCCTTTATTTATTTCTCCAGGAAACCATCTAGTTTTCATCTTTGTTGAGGAGATAGATAAATTTGTCAATTCTATTAAAAAACTAAATCTTATTATCCTTTGAATCAAATTTAAAAATTCAGAAGAAAAATTAACAAGACCTTTTGATTGATTCCTAAAGACTTGATCAAGCAATTTAACTTTTCTAGAAATATTATGGTTTGAATATCTCTGAACAATTACTAGCAGTTCCTTAGCCATTGTACTAACTGAAAAGTTTGGAGCTTTGTTAGTTCCTAGTTTAGAGCCACCGAATGAGTCACTTACTGTAGCTTTTTCATGATTGGTTAATAAATCATATAAATCTTGTTCAAAAGTCATTTTTTTTCCTAAGTTAAGGGATCTCCCCAGTTAACTTAGAAACTTCAGTGTCCAAAGCTTTTGCTAGTCTATAAGCATGATTCAATGAAATATTTCTCCCTCCTCTTTCAACTAAGCCAATGTATGTTCTATGAAATTGACACAACTCGGCTAAGCGTTCCTGAGAAAGCCCTAATTCATTTCGTCGAAGACGAACATTTTTTCCAAATAACTGAGGTAAATTCATACTTCAATTATGGTTTTTGATGACTATTAATCGACAGACTAATGATAGCAAATGAAATGTAATTAGCTAAAAAATATAAATTTAATGATAGTTCCTTATTTAACATAAAATCTCATATACGAAATTGGATCTGTAAGCCTGAGCGTACACCTATTGGGGTATATCGCCTCTATCTCAGAGTTAGTGATTCACATATTCTGAATACATCAGGAACAGGAAGTTCCAGAACAAAAAACAATAATGATAAGTTCTAAAACACGGAAGCTAGGTACGACAGGAGTTATACCTCACACAACCGCATACGAAAAAAGCCCAACAGGATGTTGGGCTTTTTTTTATTTAAGGCTTGGCACTTTAGATAGGCTCGCAGCCGCCATTTGTCCTAGAAATCGAGATCAAAATCCAAGTCATCCAGTGATGGCGCTTGCTCACGTTTGCGCTCTGAGCGTATGCCTAACGACTGTAAATAGATCTCTTTGTATAACTCATAGTTGTTATGTTCACGAATGGCTTGAATCGTTTGGATTTGCGCCTTTACATCGAGTTGGTCATTCGGATCAGCACTATGTAGCTTCCATCGTGGGATCTGAGGCACATCCAATAAGTTTGTACCGTACTTTTTGTTGTAGTCCACGTTAGATAAACACGACACTTCATTCGGCACAGTTAAACGCTGTCCGTTCACCACCACAGTTTTGGTTGGGGCATAGCGTTTAAGGTAAGCGTTCATGGTCTTTTCAGTCAGTACCCGAAATACATTGACTTGGTTTTTACCTTGTCCAAGTGCGTTAGCCGTCAGCTTAGGCGCACCGCCTTGCGTGGGGTTCTTCGGTCGATACTGTTTAAAGAATTGTGTCGCAGGACGATCAATCTCGTCCATCAAACTACGCTCTGAATACATCAAATGTAAGTGAGGTTGTTCCTCACCTGTCAGTTTGCTGCCGTGATGATGAATCACTGCGGTATAGGGAAATTTATGTACATGAACAAATTGCTCTAACAGTGCTTTGGCGAGGTCGGCTCTGTGTAATTTAGACAGTTCTTTCGGTAAAGCAATGGTAATTACCGTTGAGGTTCGCCCACGTTCAATTTCGTGCTGATCGGCATTTTTCCAAAAGATCATAGGCGAATCTTGTGCCCATTTTGGCATGTTCCCTGATTCAGAAAACTCGACAATTTCATTGTCTTTATGCGCTGCAAAATGTGCGGTTCTGGTGAGGTAGTGATAGGTGTTTTTTGAGCTTTTCTCTTTCTTGGTATTATGACGAATATTCATATAAAACATAACGTAATTCCTGCTTTTGCCCCGCAGGGCGAGGAGTACTGTCTTTTTTTTAAATCATAGCACGAATGTGGTATGATTTAAAAAAAAGACAGGGAAACGAGATAAAAGATAATTCTTACATAAAGAATCATCTTTAAAGTGCACATTTGGCTATATTTCATGTCAAAAAATCGGATTTCTTGTCGTACTAACAGGACTACAGTATAAATTTTGATCGTTTTTCACAGCTTTTGCGGTGTGGTAAACAAGGAAAAAGACGCTGTTTTTGCTTTTCACTTTGGGTTTTATGTCAAAAAACGAGTTTTTCTGTCGTACTAACAGGACTACAGTATAAAAAATGATCAATTTCTACACATTAGGAGACTAAAATATGGCGACAAAACCCCATTTGGTACTGACCAACGAAGATATGCAACAGTTGATCAGTCACGTAATAAATTTGCCTTTTAAACGTAAAAATGATCAAAGATTTTTAGATTTAATTGCAGAAAAAAGTTCTTTGCGTGACTTCTCAGACGCTGATTTCAAAATCGTTCAACGATGTCGTTATGAACGCAATGCACATCAGAAAAAGATGCAGGCTTTGGCGAAGATTAAACAGAATCCAAAACCATCAACGCTTGAAAAACAAATTTTGGAACTGGCTCAAAAGCCAGACATTGATTCTTATTTTTTGATGTTGGATAGCTTGAAGATCTATCTCGATAAAGATGATCTCAAACTCAAAGAAATGAAGCTCAAGAATGCTCAGAAAAAGCGTGAAGCCAAACCAAGTACACGCAAACAGAATGATCATGAGAAATATTACTTGGGTGCAATAGTTCAACGGTTTTTGAAATCAGCCAAACACCTCAATCGACAACCAACCGATACGGATCTCGATCAACTTTTTAAACTGTTGCGCTTTTATCAAATGACCGTGGTGCATTACAGACATGACTTTGATGCGCTGAAATCAGTCAGTCGAGTCATAGGTCGATCAGATACTGAATTGGACATGATTAAGCAAATTGAGAAAGATGCTAAAAGTTCACCTAGAAATCCATTTGATAAAAAAGTTGATCATTAAGGTTTTATATAGCCATAAAATCAATTCTAAGCGTCATAGAGGTGCTTAAAATCATTTTCTTAAGCAACCCTACGTTAAATATAAAAGATGTCTTAAATCGAAAAATAATGAGGTTTTAAGCGATTCTCTGCTTTTTAGTCAAAGAATTTATGTATGGAAGTAAATTTTAAAGCTCAATTTAGATATATACCAAACAATTTTTTTATCTTAAAAACAATTAAAAAAAACAGCGAAGCGGGCTTTTAATATTTTTAAATATTTTTAAATACTTTTAAGACCGCTGTAACCCTTTATAGACAAGGCTTTCAGAGTCTATATCTATACATTTATCGACCTATATCTATACATTTATCGACCTATATCTATACATTTATCGACCCATATCTATACATTTATCGACCATATCTATACTAATTTTTTTATGTATATTTACTTTCAGAAATATTTATGTATATTTTATTTTTGAAAGGTGTTAAAAGTGAAAAGTGAAAAATGCGTCAAAAAAAAAA
>NZ_CANQLZ010000084.1 GCF_947624825.1 uncultured Acinetobacter sp. | reverse complement strand
TACTCTTAATCTTAAAAGAGTCAAACACTTTTTTTAATTAATTTAAACAAGCGCTGCTGATGGAGGGCGATTATAGACAGACTTTTAACTTGTACAAGTACTTTTTACATATTCTTGCTAAAATTAGGCTTGAGTGCATATTTTTTATTCATTTTCTGCTTTTTTAAGTCAAATTTGCTTTAATAGGATCTATACACAGTGTGAATGATCCTCTGTATTGTCATTACATCTTAATTGTTTAGGATTTTATATGCGTTATTCTTATCTTTGGGTGAGCCTCGCTTGTGCTCTAGCAACTTCATCAGCTTTGGCCACACAGAATCAAGCTGCTGAGGAAGTATCACGTTTTGAAACACTACAACAATTAAAAAAATTGCGTGCTGAGCAATTTAAAGTTGATGCCAATGCAGCACAAAGTGAGGAAATTAAAGATCCTCTACAGCCTTTAAATCGTCAAATCTACGCGTTTAATGATGCTTTAGATCGCACTGTGTTGCGTCCTGTGGCTGTAAGCTACACTGAAAAAGTTCCTGAACAGATTCGAGGCTCACTCACCCAAGCACGTAAAAATTTAGATGAACCTTGGAATGCAGTCAATCAATTGGCACAAGGCAAACCTTTGCGTGCAGCCAAAAGCCTAGGACGTTTTACAATTAATACACTAACGACCTTAGGTTTTGCCGATCCTGCACAGCGCTTAGGTTTAGACAGTGAAGATGAAAGCTTAGGCACAACCTTAGGCTTTTATGGTGTACCGTCGGGTCCTTACTTCGTCATGCCTTTATTAGGTCCAAGTACAATTCGCGATGGACTAGGGAGCTTAGTAGATACTCAAGCGCGTCCGCAAAAATATATACTTGATGACAACGAAGGTTTATATTGGACTGAAATGGCATGGCGTGGGGTTGATGCGCGTGCCGGCTTACTTGATTTAGAAAGCGTTTTACAAGGTGATAAATATGCTGCAATGCGTGATATTTACCTACAACGTAAGAGCTTTGAAATCGCGCAAAAACGTGGTTTAAACGATGACAGCATGCTTTTTATTGATGATGACTTTGATGATTCAATCGATCTTGATCAAGAAAACCTAGACTCAGATCAATAAAAGTGCTCAGTATTTTGTAAAATAATTCGTTCACTGCATCGCAATTGATTTTTTTATAGTAATTGATTGCTATAGTAGTCGACTTATTATTCATTTGATTTTAAGGATCATACACTGTCTTTATGTACTTCATTCAACCGACTCGCGATATCGCTTATTTAGATCAGGTCTTAGATACGTTACCTAACGTACAAATGATTGCCATAGAAGATATTCAACTGTATGACCCAACCATTATTGCCATTGCAGATGTGCAAGATTATTTAACACATCAGTGGAATTTACCCACCATTGTATTGGGTTTTGATCAAGAAGGCAGTGCCCTATCTCAAGCATGGGAACAAGGTGCACTTGCCGGTTGGATTTGGAATCGTTTGCCTGAAGAGCCTGAAGAAGCATTAGCACGAATTGACGCTAAATATAAACGCAACCAAGACAGCCGTGATTTACCTTCGGCTGCACAATTACAACGCCGTTTATTACCCAATCCAATTGAACTACCCAACTATCAAGTTGAAACTTTGTTTAAACCTTCGGCTTATTTATCTGGTGATTGGTACGATTATTGGAAAATTAGCGACAAAGAAATTATGTTTTATTTGGCCGATGTATCAGGCCATGGTGTAACAAGCTCTTTACTTACCTCGTGGATGGCGGCATTTCATGGTCGCTCTAAAACGCCACGGGAATTGCTTAAAAAACTCAACGGCATGTTGGTACAAGAAAATATTGAAAAACATATCACCATGTTGGCAGGTATTTTAAATATTGAAACCCATGAAATTCGTTGGTCAAGTGCAGGACACTATCCACCTGCAATTATTTTTGAAAAAGATCAGCCACCAAAAGTTCTTAACACCAGCAGTTTTCCTTTGGGTTTAACCGAAGATTTAGAGGTTGAAGAGTTTGAATGCCGCTTAAATCGTGATGCACGGTTTATTATTTGCTCAGACGGTGCACTTGAACCCTATAGCGGTGGCTTAAACGAACAATTTGAGCAATTGGTATTTCATTTGCAAAATCAATCCTTTCAAGCACCCGAACACGTTGCCGACGACATTGCTATCTTAAGTCTAAGAAGAATGAAATAGCTGATTTATCAAAATCTTAGTATCAATTCACTCAACATCTGCTAGATCGAGGCTTGAGTTATATATACAGGCTATGGGATAATTTTCTATCCTTCTTCTGCAAATGGCATTTATATGTCAACAGGTCATGTTGAATACGCAAGTTTGAACGGAACGCATATTTTTAAGCTTATTGGCGAAGTGCGTGCCCATTCTTGCATCAGTCTCGATAAACTACTTGGTAAATTAGAACAGCATGAAGATGTTGTTGGTGCGATTGTTGATCTTACGCAAACCACCTTTATTGATAGTACTGTGCTTGGTGTACTTGCTAAGCTTGGGCTAAAGCTCAAACAAATTCATCACCTACAAGCCATTATGCTATCGACCAACCCTGACATTACCACTTTAGCCAATAGCATGGGCTTGGGTCAGGTGTTTGTGATTTTAAATTATCGCAGTGAATCAGATGTATCGACCAAAGCCTTGGTGGATGATCATATTAATCATGCCAATATGTTACACACTGTGCTTGAGGCGCATAAAACCTTAATGCAGCTGAATGAAAACAACCAAAATATGTTTGAGCCTTTGGTCAAACAGCTTGAAAAAGAACAAGAAAATTTAGAACAATCCAATCAAAATGTTTAAAATAATGGAGTAGCCATGACTTTACTTTCTGTTGCACAAATGAACTCACAAGATGATATTGAAGCTAATTTTCTTGTGATTGAACAACTGATGCAACAAAGTCAGGCTGCTGGTGCTGCTTTGATTGTCTTTCCTGAAAACTTTGTCTGTTTTGCAGGTGGCAAACAACGCCAAACAGCAGAACAGTTTGAAGCGATTCAAGCGCGTTTAGAGCAATTGGCACACCGTTATCAATTATGGATTGTGGCAGGTACCCTGCCTTGCCCTTATCGTCCAGATGGTTCGATCATTCAAGATGGTCGCGTGCGCACGGTGAGTTTATGTATTAGTCCTGAGCGCACTGAAGCACGTTATGACAAAATTCATTTGTTTGATGTGCAAGTGAATGATGCAGTGGGTGGCTATCAAGAGTCGAAATATTTTGAACCCGGCACAGATCTGGTTGTGGCAAAAACACCATTTGGTCATATTGGCTTAATGGTGTGTTATGACTTACGTTTTCCAGAGCTGGCTTTGAGCTTGCGTCAACGCGGTGCCAACATTTTGACGGCACCTGCGGCATTTACCTATACCACAGGTGAAATGCACTGGCAGTTGTTACTACAAGCACGTGCGATGGATACACAATGTCAGGTATTAGGTTCGGCACAACAAGGATGGCATGGGCAAAAGCGCCAAACTTGGGGACATACCGCAGCCACACATTCGCGTGGTCATGTGCTTGCGCATATTGATACACAAGGTGCAGGCTTAATTACAGTACCGTTTGATTTGGCTGAACAAGCTCAAATCCGTCAATCTATGCCATTAATGCAACATCGCGTTTTAGTGAGTTATTAAAGATGACCATTATTTAACAGTACTTGATAGGATTTTCCTACAAGTGCTGTTTTTTGTGCCTACTTTTCTTATTATAAAAGCTGATCTTCATAAAAATGCAGCTAATATGTTTAAACCTTTAATTTTAGCCACCAGTTTATTTACCTTATCAAGCATCGCCCAAGCAGAACTACACATATCTGAACAAGTTCGCCCTGTTATGCAATCGTTAGTTAATCCTGCTTATCAACGTATGCCGATTCCAGCCACACCTAACAATATGACTTTGCCTGCATTTGGACAAGGGATTATTGGTTGGGGCACAGGACCGCATGATGCCAAACGACGCTTTGAAAGCATTCACCGCGCAGATGTTGAGGGACTTAAAAGCCAAGGCGTAACCCTTGAGATGGTGCAAGCATGGCACGCCTTTTACGACAATGAAACACTGCGTAATCCCGGCAATCCAACGGCGCCCTATCGGGCACAATTAATGCAAAAAATTGTTCAGTTGTGGTAATTACTCACTTGCTGCATTGGTCACACGTAACACCTCTTCTAAAGTCGTCTTACCTTGCAGCACTTTGTTTAAACCATCTTGGCGAATGGAACCTGCGGCTTGACGGGCGTAGTTTTCAAGTTCAAATTCAGCAGCATTGCCATGAATTAAACGACGCATATGATCGTCTACAGGGACAATTTCATAAATTGCGGTACGTCCTTGGAAACCGGTATGCCCACAATGCTCACAACCCCTAGGATGTGGCAACTCGGTTAGCGCTTGCGTGTTCAGTTGGGTAAAGATTTGCTGCTCAAATTCATCGGCAGGCTGCCATGTCATACACTGCTGACATAAAGTACGCACCAAACGTTGGGCAATCACGCCAATAAGTGAACTTGACAATAAAAATGGCTCAATACCCATGTCTTTTAAACGCGTGACTGCACCAATGGCAGTATTGGTATGTAAGGTCGAGAGCACCAAATGACCGGTAAGCGAGGCTTGTACCGCAATCTCTGCGGTTTCTAAATCACGAATCTCACCCACCATGACTACGTCTGGGTCTTGGCGCAGCATGGCTTTTAACGCCCTTGCAAAGGTCATATCCACTTTGGTATTGACTTGGGTTTGACCAATGCCTTCAAGTTGATACTCGATCGGATCTTCTGCAGTTAAAATATTGCGTGAACCATCATTTAAATCTGCCAAGGCCGCATATAAAGTGGTGGTTTTACCTGAACCGGTCGGACCTGTGACTAAAATAATGCCATGCGGACGATGCACCAAAGTTTTAAGACGCTGATATTCTTCATCCATCAAGCCTAAATGGCTCATGTTTAAACGACCCGCTTGTTTATCCAATAAACGCATCACCACCCGTTCACCATGACTCGATGGTAAAGTAGACACACGCACATCGACTTCACGTCCGGCTAAACGTAGCGAAATACGACCATCTTGCGGAATACGTTTTTCTGCAATATCAAGACGCGCCATGACTTTAATCCGCGACACTAACAGCGGCGCTAATTCACGGCGTGGCTGTACAATCTCACGTAACTGCCCATCCACACGTAAACGTACCGATAATTTTTTCTCAAAGGCTTCAATGTGAATGTCGGAAGCACCCACACGAATGGCTTCTGATAACAACGCATTAATTAAGCGTACAATCGGTGCATCATCTTCTTGATCCATTAAATCTTCAGCTTCAGGCACAGAATCGGCTAAGGACAATAAATCTGGATGATCTTCAAGACCGGCTGCCACTTGTTGTGACTCACCGCTGTCGCCTGAAAAGCTGCGACTTAATAGCTGATTAAATTCTTGTTCGTTATATAACTCATATTGCGCCGGCACACCCAGTAAACGGCGCGCTTCTTGAATCGCCAACAGAGGTGTCTGCTCACGGCGTACAATAATCGGTTGATCGCCTGCATAACGAATTAAAATGGCATGGCGTTTAGCAAAACTATAAGGAATTTGTAGCTGTTTTAATGGCTGCATCACAAATTATCATGATGAAAAAAATTATTTTGAGTGTACTCTAAGCAGATGACAGCGTGAAGTCAGTTTTTTGCGGACTAGGATATTAATGCACTCAAGTTCCTTCAGCCCGATTACCCAATGGTGGGGCGAATATCATTTTGAAATCGGTCAGGCGCGTGCTTGGCAGTTTGGTTCACTGTTGCTACGCTTAAGTCGTGGCTTGCAAGAATGGCGTTTAGAATATCATCGTCCACAAGTGCAATATGACTATGAGCAACAGTGGCATCCGATTGATGATCCTGCTTTTGCTTTTCCACAACCGGTGCATATTGAACGCTATATGTTTAAAACCACACATGACAAAGTGCAGCTTATGCCACGTTTGGCCAATCGCTCTGTGGTGATTAAACCGGTTGACCCGATTTATATTCCCGCCAGTCAACGTGGTACTTTGTATATCAGTACCCCGCTTTGGATCGCAGGTTTTGTGGAAGGTCAGCGCGAACCCTTGTTTGATATTCCAGTGATTTTACCCAAAGACACTTGGTTTGGCCCCAATCCGCGTTTAGGCGAGATTTGTTATTCCACCTCTGTCGATGGACGTACCGAACTCAGTCAGCTCAAACCGCGTGCTTTTCGTGCCATCACCCCCATTGAATTTCATAATACCAGTAATCAACAATTACGCTTTGATCGTATGAATGTACCCGTCACGGCGCTACCGCTGTTTTTTAGTCAAACCACTGGTCGGCTGTGGACTTCACAAATTCGCGTCAATCATGAAGGTTTAGATCGTCCACCACGGATTCGGATTGAAAATCGCACTCCTGTACAAGCCGGTGAAGTGACTTACCTGCAACCACCGCGTGAATCCGGCAGTGTGCTGTTTAATATGTTTGACTCGTTCTTCTAAGGATTGTTATGGCAGATTCAAAAATTCTAGATGGGGTATGGAGCAGCCTTGCAGGGACCTTTGAGGGCTGGAAAACCGATCGCGTCATTGAAATTGTGATTGCAGTGATCATTATTATCATGGGCTTTTTTATTGCCCGTGTGGTGTCCAATACCTTTATTCGTACTGTTGGGGCTAAATTTAATGCCCATCAAAACTTAGTCTGGCGACGCGGTATTTTCTACAGCATTTTTATGCTGTTTATGATTGCAGGCTTAAAAGAGGCGGGCTTTAAACTCAGTGTATTTTTAGGTGCAGCGGGGATTTTAACCGTCGCGTTAGGTTTTGCCTCTCAAACGTCGGCCAGTAACCTCATTAGTGGTATGTTCTTAATTGGTGAAGGTTCATTTGAAGTTGGCGATACCATTCAAATCACGCTGATTCGTGGTCATACCATTGAAGGTGAAGTAATCTCGATTGATTTATTGTCGGTTAAATTACTTACTCAAGACAATGTGTATGTGCGCCTGCCCAATGAGCAATTGATTCGGGCACCAGTACAAAACCTATCCAAATTCCCTATTCGGCGTATTCCGATCACTTTAGCCATTAATTTTGATGAAGACATTATCAAAGTGCGCCGTGTGTTGTTAGATGTAGCACAAAAATATCCATTGGTATTGGCTGACCCCAAACCTGCGGTTACGGTAACCTCTTTTGGCGAATCGTCCATTGAAATTTTATTTGCGGTGTGGTGTCAGCGTGAAAACTTTTTAAAAGTAAAAGACGAATTGCATGAGCGCATTCGTAATGGCTTTGTCGACAATCATATTGAAATCCCTGTGCCTAAAATGGGCTTTGTAGATCGTCCTATTCCATCGGTCTCCAAAAACTTAGCCGATGTGGATGAATACGCCCAGCAAGAACAGCTAAAACGCGAGCCTAAATAATTAAAAAAGCCCTACCTTATAATCTGCACCCCGAAAGTTGGACACTCTCAGTCTAATTTAAAGGGTGCTTTTTAATGGCTAAATATTCTCAAGAAT
>NZ_CANQLZ010000083.1 GCF_947624825.1 uncultured Acinetobacter sp. | reverse complement strand
AATAGGCCACCTCCCCCGTATTTTCCTCTGGCGTTGAGACGGCCTGTTTTTTCATCGAGGGGAATATCTATGATTTGATAGTGCGGGGTGGCCTCGTCTAAATGAAGAACAATCGACACGGCATGGGGGAATTTTTCGGTAATCCATGGCTCCATGGCGGCCCGCCACGCTTGTAATTTGTCAGCATCATAGACGCCATATTGTTCCTCTCGCCCCTCACGAAAATACTTGGGGCTGGCACTTAAAAGTACCTCAACAGCGAGCACCGCATTTTTGCGAATGGTGAGGTCTTTTGTTTTTTCCTGCGCGGCGGTTACGACATCGCGCGGGGATGTGTTCGAGCCACGCAAAACCAAATTGCTCACATTTGGGTTGGCGTTTGGCGTGGAAATGGTGCGAAGATTGTGCGCGGAAGCGGCCCCAATCTCGCGCCATTTTTTGAGCTTATGAATGCGAAAAACACACATCGGCATAGCAGACTCCGTGATGGTAATCCGGGTAGGCGCTGTGCTGGCCGCGCAGCGCGAAACGGGAATATTTTTTTAGCCCTTGGGCGTTAAGAAAAAATGTGTAGTGAGTGTACACAATTGCATCAGGCCAGTTTTAAAGGCATCGTATCACGCGAGCCAAGGGGTCGGTGTGGAGTCGAACCGACCGCCCTTAATATAAAAAAGTCGCTCGATTATCATCGGCGGCTATTTTTATATTGGGCGGGAGGTGAGCGAAACACCGCTCCTTGGCGAAGGGGGAGACGTGCCGAAAAACTGGCCTGATGAAATTGTGTTAACTGGGGCAGTGCCACCTACTTTATGTGTTGCCGATGGCGGTACGTAAAGTAGGTGGCACTGCCGATGCCTGTCTTGTAGTTAGCTGCGCGCTACTGCGCGCCCTCCACTTAAGGGGCGGGGCGATGCCCCGAAAAGCTAATCCAAAGGCAAGGCGTCACGGGTGGATAGGCAGAGATAAAAGGCAGCAACAAAAACAAAAGACGGAGTTTGTGGCTACATATCAATGATGTGGTACTGGCTAGTTAATCGGGCTAGGAGGTCTGGCCAACTTTCCCCTAGGTAAGCCATTTCCTCGGCCTCTTTTTTTGTGATGCGTTGGCGACCTTTCTTAGCTGTGTTGAGGGTCTTTTCTGCGTTTTTTTGCTTAAAGGTAAAGCTAAAACCCGTAATTGAGCGTCCGCGCTTATGTTGCTCATACTTAGCAGTGATGTCGGTATGTTGATTGATTTGTTTGATAGCAATATCTAAGACACGGCTTTTGAAATGATCCATTCTCAAATACTCGTCAGGCTCAACGCCTAGCTTATGTCTAAAATCGGAAACATCAAAAGTAGGAGTTTTTCCTGTTGCTCTCCATGAGATAACAAGCTCATAGAGACGTATAGCATAAACACTGGTTAGCTCACTGATTTGTTCTATTTCATAGCTGGTGAACTGCTTTTCAAGCTGAGTTATGAGGGGGATCACAGCAGGGGCAAATATAAGCTGCACAATGGCCTCATTCTCAATATAAGCAACCTCACTAACCCACCTGGATTTATGATTGATGACATTACCTTTCTCACTGAAGCTCTGGTAACTGAATTGGCGTAAAAATATATCATCACAGGCATCTTTTAAGGCTTTATATGCGCCATTTCGATGTACACCAAAATGATTTATGTAGCTTTCAGCATGAATTATTAACGGATCTTTGGCGCTAATACCTTTTCCTGACTCCCTAGCTTCTATGATAGCTAGCAGGATTAGCCTCTTCTCAACCAGATCGAAGTTGCAGCTTGCGTTAATGAGCGCGTTATCTTTGACTACAAGTTTTGATATTTTCTTGGTCACTATTTTCACCACTCTGTTTTTATTTCCCCACGTTATCACTCTATGTGGGTTTATGCAAACTAAACGTGGGGGTATTGCAAACTAAACGTGGGGGTATTGCAAACTAAACGTGGGGGTATTGCAAACTAAACGTGGGGGTATTGCCCTTAAGACTGTTTGTTCATAAGGGTTACAGGGGTCTTAAAAGCTTTAAAAGTATTAAAAATAAAAAAGAGTACTCCTGTGGACAACTAGCCGCTAACGCGCTCAAAAAAGTGCAAATGCCACCGTTTTTTCGGTTTAGCAATAAAAAGCAAAGTGGTTTTCAAAAGCCCTCACTTGACTTGAAACGACTAAGATTTTTGTAAGAGGGTAGAAAAACAGCGCGTAGTTTTGCAGGTACAAGATGCGGCTTCTGTTCATTGACATTATGTTGATAATGTCAGATTCAAGGCGTTTAGCGCGATTTTGAGCGCCTGTCTACGTATTTCTACGTAATGGCTACCATCTATACGAAAAAGCCCTTAAATCGTCGATTATGAGCAATTCAAGGGCTTTTTTAAGTTAGTGGTATGCCACTCCGTCTTTTTCAGCTTGGTTTTTTACATACCGCACAAAGTAGGCGTGCAAAGTTAGCAGTTTGTCATGATGCCTTGGCTCCACTTCCTGCCAGTTTATTTCTTTGATTCGTGGAGTCATCTTTTTTCGCCGTGCCGTTTGCAGGACATCGTATAAATTGTAGATTTTCATGGATCGAGCGCTGGAAAAATGGGGGTTTTCTACCGCTTCAAATGGAAACTGTTTAATCTGAGAATCCGTAAAAAAATGCTTAAGGGTGACTTGCGCCATCGTTTCATTTTGTAGTTCAGGTGTGAGCGGTACGCCAGCAATGCGAGCCAAATAGCGGCGTTTGGTTTTATCGGTGTGAATCGTTTGCTTCAGGGTTTCATAGGCTTTTTCACATTTTGGGTAGCTCCATGACTTAATGAATGGGGCGGGTATCCCGTTTTTTCCGTAGTAATTTTGATAAATACGCACATAGCGCTTAAAAAGCGCCCGTTTTTTCGGGAGGATTACAATTACAATGTCAGCTTTATTATTATTTTTAAGGTTGACTGTGGATAATATTACCGTAGATAAAGAAAAAGCTATACGACAAATTGTAAAGTCTAATGTTATTAACTTCGCTCAGATTTTTAGTGGTCGTCATATTAGTGAGATGGATAACCCAAATGGCACTATAAACATGAAAATACATAACGTTTTTATTGCTGCATTAGGCTCTGAGCTTCAGTACTACACTTCTTTGGTACGTTCTTTAGATAGCTCTTTAGGTAACATGCTAGAACAGATGGCGCTTTCCATAGCTGAATTGCGCTTTGAGGTTACTAAGAGTGTTACTGGCTATTTATACCCTGAGCAAACTCAAAAAATTAGTAAGCTTTTAGAGGCTTACAGAAATAGATCCAATCCTATGAAGCCAGAGGTCTCTCACTATGATTTAGTAGAGAAGGCGGCTAGTCACTATAGATCTCTTGATGATCTGGATAGAGAGGGGTTCTATAAAACTCATATAAGCGATTATTACTTTTATGATGAAGAGAATGAGCATCACTACATTATAGAGCTGAAGATTGGTGGTGATTTAGATAATAAGAAAGCACGATCAGAGAAAGAAGCTATTTTTGAGCAGTATGCCATTCTGAAAAACGTGTTAAACGAAGATGCCAAAGTTACTTGTTATTTTGCTACAGCATACAATAGGTTTGGAGAAGGCCAGCCTTGGGAGCAAGGTAGAGTTAGACAATTTTTCAGTAAGGATGAGCTTCTAATAGGTGCGGATTTTTGGAATTTTGTTTGTGATAGTGAAAAAGGATATGAAGTAGTAATCGATGAGTATAAGAAAAACTCAAAATATATTTTAGATGCTTTAGCTAGAATTAAAGAATGTTACTTAGGAAATGAAGATGAGTCTTAGAGTTCCTGGTTTATTAAAATGGCCAGGCGGTAAAGAAAGAGAGCTATTGATATTAAAAGAATATTTTCCTCATTCTATCAATAACTATTATGAACCTTTTGTAGGTGGAGGTTCTGTTTTTTTAAATACTGAAGCTAATAAATACTATATAAATGATTTATATGATGAGCTTTATTATTTTTATAAGTTGTCTATTTCAGAAAATAAAATCTTTAAGCAATACTTAAAAAACATAGATGACTTATGGCTTGATACAAGCTTACTGTTTGATAACAACATAAATTTATTTATGGAATATATAGAGCAACGACATGATGGTGCCGATGTTAACGTTTTTTCTGATAGAGTTTCGAGTATCTTCTATGAGGATACGTTCACTAAAAAATATGGTTACTTTAGTGAAGTACCAGTAGACCTACAAGCAATAATGAAAAAAAATATTGCTTCTAAAGTGAAGAGAATATTGAAACATGAGGAAAAAAGAGGGTTTTTGAACGCCGAGGATCTGGAGAAGAACTTCAAGTCTGCCTTAAAAGCAGCTATTTATACCTATATCAGGGATGTATACAACTTTTTCAGACTCAATAAGGTGGAGAACAAGGCTCTGTATATTGCGTGTTTTTATTTTATAAGAAATTACTGTTATTCCAGTATGTTTCGTTTTAACAGTTCAGGTGGATTTAACGTTCCCTATGGTGGGATTTCATATAATGAAAACTACTTAGGTAAAAAGATAGACTATATCTATAGCCCAAAGAATATAGATAAGTACAGGAGATGTGAGGTTTATAACTTAGATTTTGAGATTTTCATGAGTAAAGGGACATATACCAAAGATGATTTTATCTTTTTGGACCCTCCTTATGACACAGATTTTAGTGATTATGCGGAAAACGTCTTCGATCAAAGTGATCAGGAGAGGCTAGCCAAAGTTTTGTTACGGACAGAAGCTAAGTGGTTATTAGTCACTAAACACACTGATTTTATACAGAGTCTTTATGATAAACCTAATATAAACATTGATCGGTTTGATAAAACGTATCAAGTAAGTTTTAAAAACAGAAATAACAGGAATGTTCAGCATCTGATTATTAGAAACTACTTGAATGAAGGTGGTGCAGTAGAAGAAAGTCAGAATTTAGAGTTAGAGTTGCTATAAAAGGTATTGTATTGATTTTTGATTAAATAAATTTACAGCCTTTTAAAACCTTTTTATACTGGTAAGTCCAAGTGGCCTACCCTGAGAAAGGAGACTTATATATTAAAAGTACAAGAGCTTATATTATGCTCATCCGTAAACCAATGGTAGGTAGCGCAGTAAAGAGCCGCCAGACGTAAGAGAGTCAGCCAAAAAGTAACACCAGACATGGTATCTAGCAAGAGTTACAGGCTGGGTAGATCAGCTTCAATCATTCCTTGAATGATTACCTTTTTCTATTTGTTCAAACTGTTTCCCCCTATTGACATTAGAGCGAGTAATGTCGAAAACCACTGCAAACTAGCCCTTTTGTACACGCAAAAAGCCCCACTCGGACAGTGAGCCAAGTGGGGCTTTTTGCGTGTTGGGCTAGGGGGTTAAGGGCGGTTTTTAGTTTCCTTGGCTAGATAGTCTGTCATGCCCTGAAGTTGCCCACGGTAAGTCGCCGCCGCCTCAGAAGCTTCCCTGGCCGCTTTTAACGCGGTTTCCATGTTTTTCTCGGTGTTAACCAAACGTTGGGCTAGGTCAGCGGCTCTGGCGCGCTCTGATTCGGTTTGCGTGATCGCTACGGCGGCCTGCTGCTTTGCTTCTACCGCTTCGGATTTCGCGCTTTCTAGTGCTGCTGTCGAGGCTTTCAGCTGCTCGTTGAGATCCGTCACCATTTTTCTTAACTGCTCAAGTTCCACTCGACTTTTAGCGGTTTCAATACGGGCTAATTCAGCCGCTTCTTGTTCTCGCTTAATGTCTGCCAGATGTTTAGTAATCGATTGATCCTGCTGCTCCAACAGAAGACGCTGCCTGTCGTTTTCGACTGTGATTTCCTTCACCTGATCCAGTAGAGTGTCACGCTCAGTCTCTAAAAGTTCACCTTCTGAAGAGAGTTCGTCAGCTTCTGCTTGTGCTTCGGCAAGTGCTAATTGAGTCTCAGCTCGAGCAGATGACGCCGCTTGGTGAATGACGTCATGCAAGGCTTGTGTAAGGGCTTTAGGTAGTTCTATAGCGGCTACCAGTTGCGCTGGACGGCTTTCACGCCAACGCTTCAAATGCTTGTGAATGGTGTTAGGGGAGCCGGTACCGAGTTGGTTTCGAATGGCTTGGATACTGGGATGCTCGCCATTTGCGGTGATGCTTTCTGCGGCGGCTGCGACTTCTTCGTAGGTGATACCGAGGCGTGCCATATCGTGCTCCTAAGGTGCTGTATATCATATCTGTATCAATATGATATTACGATACGATATGAAAATACAATACATAATATCCATTTGGCGGCTTTTTGTTGGGGCATCACTTTGTTTGACCCAGAGCCTAGTCGTGATGCCATTATTTGTATTTTTTATTTAAGAGAGTTTTATGATCAAAAAGTACAAATTTTTTTGTTCCACTACTCGTCAAACTGTATGCGAGTAATGTCAGATTGACCCGGTTTAGCGTGGGATTATCACAAAGTAATAACGATTATCACGAACGTGATAATGGCAGCTTTAAACAACAAAAAGCCCTCCTAGGGCTATCAGGAGGGGCTTTTTAATGGAGGTTACTATGAGTAGTAGCGGTACATACGAGAAAAAAGACGACCAAACACCTGTTTTCTTTGGCTGGGTGTAAAACAGTTTTTAGCCTCTAAGGGATGGGTAGCTTTGATTGGGCTCTTCCCTTGATTCTGGCTCTGGTTGTTTCTCGGTGTTTTCCAGTTGCTTTGCTACTTTCAAAAAATGGGCCTCCCTTGCTTTGGCGGCGGCCTTTTCTTTTGCCATGTCATCCATCATTTCCGCGATACCATCGGCAGTTTTTTCCCATTGACCCGCCATGTGTTCAGCCACCACAGAGGCTTCGCCAAAGGTCGTACCGAGTTTATAGATGGCTTCCCTGTACTCGCAGCCATCAAGGGCCAGGATAAGGTTGATAGCGCCCCTGCCACCGCTTTCGGTGGCCGTGTTGTAAAACACCTCGCCACCCTCACGGGCAGCGGCAATGCTGATGGTTGAGCCGTCCTTGAGTGTGTAACTGGTACTGCCGCTGGTGGAGGCTTCTTTTGTGGCCCCATAAAGGCGGGTCAGCACCTCGCCAAGGGGAATAAAGCGCAGCATGTCCGCCATAGAGATGCGGCTAGCGCGTTCTTCGTCTAAGGCGGCGATGAGGGTGTCGGCTTGGTAGGCCTGCTTTCCCGTCTGGCGCTTGAGTTTTCGATTCTCTAGGGCTTGCAGACCCACGGTAGCGGCAACGGCGGCGTTGTGGTCATCGAGGGCTTTGCGTGCTGCCCGATAAACCTTTAGGTCTTTCTCATATTTAGCTCTGGCTTTTTTGTATCTGTCGGCCTCTTTGTCATACGCGGTTCGTGCCGCGCCAAAAAGTGGGCGGCTCCCAGTGAGTGGGGCGGGTTTTTTGGGTCTGGCTGGCACTTTGGGCGCTTGTTTGTCGGCTAAGCTCATGGCTTTATAGATTTGCTTTACCTTTGTATGCTCGGCCTTAGAGCCTTTTAGTCCTCGTTTTATTCCAAGGTGTTCGACGGCTTTCGCGGCCTCGTCCTGCCACTTACTTAATAGGCCACCTCCCCCGTATTTTCCTCTGGCGTTGAGACGGCCTGTTTTTTCATCGAGGGGAATATCTATGATTTG
>NZ_CANQLZ010000082.1 GCF_947624825.1 uncultured Acinetobacter sp. | reverse complement strand
TACCATCGAGTGACTTTAACAAACTCATAATTCCTCAAGCTTTAACCTCAATATTCCTGCTCAAATCGGCTAAAGATAATGGCAATACAATCTATACAGCATTACCATTACTTTATTTATACGACAGTTGAAAATATGAACCTGATGACTTTATAAAGTTTTCCATCATTTAACAAAATACCTAAAATCTCATATTCACCTGCGAAATTTATTTCTCAAAAATTTCTTTCAGATCCTTTGGCATGCCTTGAGCAGATTTAAAAGTGCCCTTACTGTCTCGCCACACCATGGAAGGTGTTGAGAAAAATCCATATTTCTCCATTAACTCCTGATTGAAATCAATTTTTTTTGCAATCTCTTGAGGAATTTTATTTTCCGGTTTTAAACGTTTCTTGCCTTTATTCACGTTCATATCAGTAAAAACTGCTGCAGGATCTTTTAACATCAGTAAAGTGGCAACTTGGGCACGACTTTCTTCACGTATGACACCGACCTGAATATGGCGTAATTGTACTTTTCCAGACTTAACCCATGGACGCGCCTGCTGCCAAAACTTATGGCAGTAAGGGCAATTGGGATCCGAAAAGACATAGACTATGCGTGGAGCATTTTTTTGGCCATCCTGGATCCATGTAGCCTTTTCCAAGGTTTTCCAAACATCATCCAGAACCGCTTCTTTGGCATGTTTATTCATGAGATCAACAGAAAGATTGTCTCCTTTGGCATTGTATAAATCACCCAGAATGTAATATTTCTGGTCATTCGCAATAAATACGGTTCCAGGATGCTGATTGTTGTGTCCCACCCAGCCAGTCATTCCTGTGGGCGCAGGAATTTGTTGAATAAACTCAAATCCTTCCTGCTCAATCTGTTTTTTGATAGCGCTATTGGCGGAAGTCAATGTTGCACTACCTGCAAGCAGCATGGAAATGAGGATACGTTGTATCGATGTATTCATAAAAATTCACCAGAAAAATTAAGGTTGGATGGATATCTTTTTTAAATATTGCTGCAACATCGCAGGGCTCAATTCACCCATATGACGCTCTACCAACTGTCCCTGTGCATTGAAAAATAAAGTGCTTGGTAGTCCAAACATATTCATCTGTTGTGGTATTTCTCCATATGGATCAAGCAGTACATGTTTAAATTTAAGATCATAACGTCTTAAATAATCCTGTACGGTTACTTGATCTTCTCCCTGATTAAGCATGACGAAATTAATCCCGGGATATTGATTATGTGCCTGCTGTAAAACGGGCATTTCACGGTGACACGGTGGGCACCAACTGGCCCACATATTGATCACTGTTGGCTGCCCGATAAACTGCTTGAGTGGAACGTTCTCTGAGATTTCACCATGTTGAATTAAGGACGAAAAACTTGAATCCGGAAAATGGGTTTCCTGTTTCAAATTGTTTTGAAAAGCAATGCCAAGACTCAGCAGCAGCGTAAAAATAAAGATAAAAATAGCCTTGGATTTACCAGGCAGTCCTTTATTTTTCCAAAGAAAGTATGGGATAGCAGTAACAATACCCCCGATGAGATGGAATCCTTTGTCCTGGATCTTGAAGATGTCGAGAGGTGATGTGGAATAGGCATCCCAATCTAACAATACAAAAACGATTCTTGCCCCGATGAGCCCAATCAGGACACTGATCCATAAAGAATCCCGAAAAACCTGGATCACTGCTTTATCCCATCGGAGTTTGTTGCTCACCATCTGGCCAATTATCGACACAGTCATCAATCCAATCAAAATAATGATTAATGTCCAGGGCAACATCAATGGTCCAAGGTGTAAGGCTTCAGATGAAATCATTCACGTTCGCCTGTCTGAAGTTGCTCAAGTCTTGCGAGTAACTGGGCTGCACTAAATGTTCCTGTCAGTCGAAGTTCACGTTGTTCCTGATGTGAGACATCCAGCATGATCATGGTTGGTGGTCCCAGAATCTGCCATTGCTTTAATAATTCATCCTGGCTTGAATGATAATTTGTGAGATCGAGCTTAATCCTTGCGATATTACGAAGAGCATCTTGTACATCTTCACGCGGCAAAACTTCATGCTCAATGGGCTGACAGGCCACACACCAGTCCGCATAAACATCGATAATGACTGTCTGACCTTTAAAGCGAGCAAGGGCGCTACTCAGTTCATCCTCAGTATTCACCTGTTGCCATGCCAAGATCTGCTCTGCTTGGGTCACACTCATTTGAGCTAGGGCATGGTTAATATGCCATGCTCCTCCTAAGGCAATCATAATGCTTAAAATCATCACCATAGCTTTGGCTATGCTGCGAGATATATGAGGGAGTATTTTTAGCAAGCAATAGCCAGCAAGCAGGAGTAAAACCGCACCGAGTAAGATGAAATAGAGCACACTTGGAATTAACGGACGGATGAAATAAAGAGCAAGAGCCAGCATGACAAAGCCAAAGCTAAACTTAAGACGATCCATCCATAAGCCAGGTTTAGGTAAATATTGTGAACCAAACACTGAAGCAATAAATATGGGTAAACCAATACCCAGACCAAGCACAAATAAATAGCTTGCCCCCATCACGGGTTGATTCAACTGTGAAACAAATAATAATGCCCCGGCGAGTGGCGCACTCATACAGGGACCAACAATCAATGCTGCGATCATGCCCATCAATAAAGCACCTAGCAAGGTTCCGCCCTTTTGTCTTTGTTGCCACTGATCAAGGCGATGTAACACCCCTTGTGGCAATGACAAATGAAAAGCGCCAAATAAGTTAAATGCGAATACAGTGAATAGCAGTGCAAATAAGCCAATAAAAACTGGACTTTGAAACCATCGCTGAAAGCTATAACCTAGTTGTGCAACGGCTAGGCCCATCACGGCATACACGATGGCCAGCCCCAGAACAAAGGCTCCGGCAATAAATGCGGCCCGATAACCCGTTTTGCGCTGGACCAAAATACCCGAAAGGATAGGAATCAAAGGTAATGAACAGGGTAGAAAAGCCAATAAGATCCCAAGTCCTAAAAATACGAGCAAATTGACTAAAAGGTTCTGGTTGGATAATAGGTTAAAAAAGAATTGGTCATTATTCCATTGAGATTTAAGAGAGGCATTCGTCTGATCCTGTTGTATCTGAGGCTCTCTCTGGGTGCTTACTTCACTTGAGGCTTGTCTCTGGGATTCATCAGCGGCTTGTTCATCTTGTGGTACCGCTACCAGATTTTCAGGTTCTTCTACTGTGTTTTTATTCGTTGAATTTTCTGGTCCTAAAGCTGCCTTTTTTTGTTGTGCAACAGCTTGCTCAGATAACTGGGTTGGCACTAAAGTAGATGTTAAAGTTGATGTCACATTTAATAGTCTTTTACTCTCCGAGAATCTCTGGGTGGGCAATAATCCCTCGTCATCAGTTTGAATCGTAGTGCGTTGTACTGGATAGCATAAACCGCTTTCCGCACAGCCTTGCCACTGAATATTGAGTTGCTGATTAGGCTGTACCGGAATATGAGTATTGACTTGACCATAATGAACCTGGGTCCGCCCAAAGGTTGGATCATCTTTGTCTTGTGGTACTGGTAGGCTCAGTTTGAGTGCTTTCTGATCATGACTAACTTTGAGTTGATGATGATAGAGATAATAGCCATCGGCAATTTTCCATGTAAGTTCAGCACCCTCCTGACTGGTCGAGACTGCCTCAAACTGAAAGGCCTGATCAGGTGGCAAGAAATCAGCATGTGCTGTTCTTATTAAAACAGCTACCATTATCAAAAATATTCTCAACAACCACATCATCAATTTCAGCATCGTATTTAATGTTAGATGCCCTATTATTCAAAAACTAAAATTAAGAGAGCATTAACAGTAACAATCGCTTATAAAATAGATGAACAATCAATGGGAGTCCGCATGTTTGTCGTTTTGGTAGAAGATGATCCATATATTGCCCACAGTATTTGTGCGGCTTTGGATTTTTTAAATATTTCTGTCGAGCATGTCAGCACGGCAAGCGCGGCAGATTATTTTATCCGTCATAGCGCTGTTGATCTGTGCCTGCTCGATTTAGGATTGCCGGATCAGGATGGTTTGGAGTTACTTAGAAAATGGCGACAGGATCAGATTCATACACCGATACTTGTACTCACTGCGCGGATACAGACGCGGCAATGTATTGAAGCATTAAACTTAGGCGCTGATGACTATCTGACGAAACCATTTGAACTTGATGAGCTGGTTGCCCGTCTTCATGCTCTCACGCGTCGTCACCGCGGCTTTTCATCCAATGTTCTACAGTTTGAAGACTTAAGCTTAAATCAAGATACCCAAGAAGTATTTTATCAACATCAAGCGATCCAGCTTTCAAGGCGTGAATACAGTTTGCTTGAGACTTTGATGAGCCATCCCAATCAGATTCTGAAAAATGAGCAATTGCTCAACAAACTTTATGGGTATCAAGACAGCATCGAAAGTAATGCTTTAAATGTGCATATTTACCATTTAAGACAAAAATTAAATGCTGATTTTATTCAGACCATTCGTGGGGTCGGTTATATGTTTAAAGTGTCTGAATTATAACAGATGCGAAGCTATAGTTTGAAATGGCGTTTGGTCACAAGCTTATTGATGGTATTTCTTTGCCTGTGGAGTATTGTATTCGCCTGGTTGTATGTCGATCTGCAAAAACGCCTGCAAGATACCTTGGATCAACGACTTTCAGCTTCGGCACATATGGTCGCGCGTTTAATTCAACAACTCCCTATGAAAGCGATTAAAAACGAACTTATTCAACAAACCAATAAGTCTACCGATGCTGAAAATCTAATTGCTTGCGAAGTATCTTTATTCAGCTCAGATATTTCTGTGGGTCAACATGTTGTGGCAAAAACTCGAGGTGCGCCAGCTAACTTAAGTCAACAACAGCTTGGTTTTAGTACTTGGCAACAAAGTGAGATTGAGTGGCGTAGTTATGTGCTACGTAAAAATGATATCCAAGTTGTGGCTGCCGAACGTATGTTCTTACGCTATTCACTCCTACAGCAGATTCTACAATCAGTGCTTATTCCACTAATTTTATCACTGCTTATCTGTATTACATTGATTATTTTGATAATACGTAAAGAATTTAAAAGTCTTGATACCATTGCACAGCATTTGAGCCTAAAAGAATTAACACTTGGTGACGCGGCCATATATTTAATAAATCTTGACCCCAAAAACATTCCGCAAGAGGTACAACCTTTTGTCGATAATTCAACTCAGTTGATTCAAAAATTGCACCATAGTTTGGAAAATGAAAAAGTCTTCACCGCATATGCTGCACATGAACTGCGTAGTCCTTTAACGGCAATCAAAACCCATGTACAACTTGCTCAACTCATCGCACAACAACATGCCGGGCACGATTTACAGGATAATCTTCAACAAGCCAATATAAACATCCGCAGATATGCACAATTACTTGAACAACTTTTAGCATTGACAGCTATAGATCAGGATACTGTTCAGAAATTAGAAGCCACGAATATTACATCTGTACTGCAACAAGTCATTGCAGATTTACACCCAGTCTACCCTGAGCTTGATCAAAGTCTGGATATCAATTGGGCAACTTTAACAAGTATTTATCTTCCTGATTTTGCGCTTTATACAGTACTTAAAAATCTTATTGAGAATGCAGCCTTACATGCACAAACAGATATTATTACTATCAAAATGCAGGATAGCTCACTTTTCATTCAAGATAATGGAAAAACTTTAAGTGAACATGAGCTAAAACTTTTGGGGCAACGTTTTTGGCGAAAGTCTGCAGAACAACCAGGGCATGGCTTGGGATTATCTTTGGTTAAAACAATTCTAAGCAAATATGATTATGATATTAAGTTTTACGGGACATATCCTCAGGGCTTAACTGTAGAAATTTCCCCCTTTTATTCTTTAGCTAATTAAAAGGACTAGGTATGTGTTTGTTTTCTTCTGCCTTATGTAATGGCCATTATGTTAAATGGAGTTTTATTAATTAAGCATGATCTAATACCCTAAAATTGAGTATGCAAAATGCAGAGTATTTACCATAGATTATTTATTTAAAGCTAAAGTTAAAACCTGACTTTTTTTCAATGAATGTTGATCAATTTCACTTAAGAAATATTTTCCGCTCTCTTTTGTACATTCAAGTAATTTAGTATCTCGGATAAGACCTATCTGATTACCAGAATAAAATTTAGTATATAAAAATTTAATTGTTTTCTGCGATTTATCTTCTTTCTTCCATACCTCATAAGAGTCGAATTGACTAAGTTTTAAATAGCCTCTGACTAATGAAGAGCATACATAAGTCATTTGTCCAAGTTTAGGTTGATCTGTTTTACTTTCACATCCAGAACATAAGATAACTACAAGAATTGTAGTAATGAAATTATTCATAATTGATTGAATATATTGAGAAGATTTATTGCATTTTAGTTTTCTGATATAAAGATATACAGATACAATTTTTTTTAAAAAAAGAGCACAGATATGGCTTTTCAATATCAAATTTTAGCTGATCAAATTGCTAAAAAAATTAACTCGGGGGAGATACAGCCAAATCAAAAGTTGAGCTCATTGCGATGTTTTACCAAAAACCATAATGTCAGTATGACCACTGCAAAATCTTGTTATGAGCTTTTAGAGTCACAAGGTCTAATTTTTGTTAAACCTAAAAGTGGATATTTTGTAAGAACTACTAAAGAACAGATAAATTTTCCAATCCATCCCGAATTTGGATCTCATCCACGGATGATAACAAATTTAGAACTACAGAATGAAATACAAGAGGCCTCAATCAATCAACACAGAGTTCACTTGGGGGCAATTCAGCTTTCCCCTAAACTAATACCAACACAGACATTAAGGAGATCTCTTCAAAGAGCTTTAAAACATAGTGCACCAGAGGATTTTTTATATAGTGATAAACAAGGGCATATTAAGTTACGCCAAGCTTTATCAAATCACTGTGCTGAAGATGGAATTTATATACCAGAAGAATCAATTTTTATAACAAGTGGGTGTATGCCTGCCTTATCTACGATCATACAAATGCTGACTCAAGTCGGTGATAGCGTTATTGTTCCAATGCCTAACTATAATGGACAACAATTATTATTAGCTAATTTAGGTAGAAAGATTGTAGAAACACCTGCTTCACATACAGGAATAGATCTACATCGCTTAGAGCAGGTTATGGCAAATTCAGGAGCAAAAATATGTCTTTTGACAGCTAACTATCAAAATCCTTTAGGTTTTTGTCTAACTAATGATGAAAAAGAGCAAATTGCTAAATTGGCTGCTAAATATAAGTGTTTTATCGTTGAAGATGATATTTATGCTGAATGCGGGCACAGTTTACATCGTCCCCTACCTATCCAATATTGGGATAAAGAAGGCTATGTGTTTCTTTGTAGCTCAATTTCGAAATCTTTGTCACCAGCCTATCGTATTGGCTGGCTTTGTTTACCTCATCAACAAGAACATCTCAAAGAGAAACTTCTATCACTTCTGAGTATTGTAAACACACCATTACAACTAGGTTTAGCGGATTTTATTAACAGTAGATCGTATAGGGCCCATTTAATGAACCGTACCGGGTTTGTCGGAGACTTTTTTATTTAAGTTAGGCCACCTGACCTAACGGGTTAATCTTATCATAGT
>NZ_CANQLZ010000081.1 GCF_947624825.1 uncultured Acinetobacter sp. | reverse complement strand
ATAGAAGCAGAACTCAGGAAAAAGACCGATGGTACAGCAGAACAGCGCCGCGAATACCGACAACAGCATAGTCAACCGGTGATGCAACAACTGTATGAATGGCTCAACCAACATCAACTGACGGTGCCATCGAGTTCTCCCACCGCCAAGGCCATCAATTACACGCTGAAGCGTTGGCCAGCTTTAAGCCGCTATCTGGATGATGGCAATCTACCGATTTGCAATAATTGGGTAGAGAATCAGATGCGACCTTGGGCCTTAGGACGCAAGAACTGGCTGTTTGCTGGCTCGCTGCGCAGTGGCCAACGAGCTGCCAATATCATGACTTTAATCCAGTCAGCAAAGCTCAATGGCTTGGATCCGTATGCCTATTTAAGTGATGTGCTGAAAAGGCTACCGACACACAAAGTGACCCAAATTGAAGAATTACTGCCACACCGGTGGCAACCCGACCAAAATTAAAAAATAGGTATGGGGTTCAGCGGATGCTTACAAATAAGCCTCAATTTATAAAGATGTAAAATCAGGCTTATCCATGATTCGGGTTATGTTAAGTAAAAAGACACCTCATAGTGCCTTTTATAAGAAAATAGCTATGCAAGCTAGAAAAATTAAATCAGATTTTTAGTCTGAGGAAGTAAAGGAACATCCCACCATTCTACCTGTTTAAAGTGCTTATTCAGATAAGCCTTTAAATAACGAATGGTATCATTTGCAATCACTTCATCTTTTGCATTGTCTTTATGATTAAAAGCAACCGCATGCAGATGAATACCATACTGTTGAATGGCAGCTAAACTTAATAAGGTATGACTAATACTGCCTAATCGACCTGAAGTGACTAAAATCACAGGATAATTTTGCTGTTTAATATAATCAATCGTGAGTACATCTTCAGTCAAAGGCACCATTAAACCGCCTGCACCTTCGATCAAGACACGTTCATAGTGATCCACTAGAACATCGGTAGCATGCTGAATTTTTGCAAAATCTAGTTCACGACCATCAAATTTTGTCGCCAAGTGAGGTGAAGCCGGATAACTAAAAATTTCAGGCATGGTTAATTTTTGCTGATCTTCAGGCAATAAACCACAGCCCATAATTTCACGATGTTTTCGAATATCTTCCGAGATGTCGATATTTCCAGTTTGAATTATTTTTTGGGTAATGGTTTTAAAGCCTTGTTCACACCATTGTTTTGCCAAATAACCAGTGGCGACTGATTTACCAATATCGGTATCAATACCACTGACAAAGTAAATTTCTGCTTTCATTATTTTTTCCGAGCAATGATCCAAATAGGATGATAGGTCAATACATATTGACCTGATTCCTGATGTCTAAATTTTTGATAATCTTCACAGAACTGATTTAAAGATGTCTTTGTCCAACGAAAACCTTGTGCTGTTGCATGAACCCCTGTGGCTTTAATATGTTTTAAAACAGCATATGGATGGTCAAAATACAGTTCAATCCCTTGATACTCACTATGAAGTACGTCAAATCCAACGCGCTCTAACAAATGCACAACTTGATCGCAGTTTAGATACTGTAAACCTTGCCCCGTTAGTGCCTTTATTTCTTTTAAATTCTGTTCTGCATAACTGGCAAAACAAAAATATCCATCAGAATTTAAAGCGTTATAAATACGTTGACTGAGATGCTCAAGATCTTTCATCCACTGTAAAGCTGAGCAAGAGAACACCCCATCTAATGATTGTGGTAACTCAAGTTGTTCAATATCACCAATACACCATTTCAGGCGTAAATCCTGTGCAAAGTATTGTTTAACTTCTGGATAAAGATCATTTAAATACACCTGTTTAAGTGCTTGATATTTCAGAATTTGTTGCGTAAACAGTCCTGAACCACAGCCAATCTCTAGTACATTTTGCAATTTTTGCATAGGGACATGCGCATGAATCAGTTGATTTAGCTGTTGCGCAACTTGTAATTGTGCTGTTGCTTGTTGGGTGTAACTTTGCTGTGCTTGAGCAAAGCGTTTTGCGATTTGTGCTGTTTCAATCATAGTAGCTGCCTTAAATGCTCAAATAAGGTCACCAAATGTTGTTGCTGTACATTTTGATTCAGGCAAATGCGTAATCGAGCTGTATTTTGCGGTACTGTTGGTGGTCGCACTGGTAAAACATAATAACCTTGGTTTTGTAGCATCTCTGCTACTGCGTTGGCTCTTTTTGCCTCACCTAAAATCACTGGAACAATCTGTGAGGTCGATGGACAATCCAGTCCAAGCGCTTGAACATTTTGCCGAGTATCATGTGATAAGCGTGCTAAATGTGCTCGCTCTACTGATAAAGATTGCATGTGCTGAAAGACAAATTGTGTCCAAGCTGCACTGATAGGCGGTTGTGCCGTACTAAAAATGAGAGATCGCATAAAGTTAATTAAATAATTTCGAATGGCCTCATGACACACAATATAGCCACCAACTGAGGCAAGTGCTTTACCAAAAGTCCCAACTAAAAAATCAATTTGATCCAAAACATCATATTGTTCAGCACATCCTAAGCCACGCTCACCTCGAACCCCAATCGCATGTGCTTCATCAACATAAAGTAGTACTTTAGGATGTTGTGCTTTTAAAGCAACTAATGCCTTTAAGTCCGTTTCATCACCATCCATACTAAAAATAGATTCTGTCACTACAATGATGCGTTCAATCGTTTGATCTTCTTGGTATTTTTCAAGTAATTGCTTTAATTGCACTAAATCATTATGACGATAGCGTAAGTATTTAGCTGATGAAAGTCGAATTCCATCAATGATACTGGCATGTACCAACTTGTCGGCTAAAATAAGGGTCTTACTATCACTGAGTGCAGGTAAAATCCCAATATTCATATGATAACCGCTGTTAAATAACAGAACTGAACGCCTAAAAGCCTGTGACATTTCTGCTTCTAATTGTTCAAATGCAGGATAATTTCCCGTGAGTAACCGTGAAGAACTTGCACTTAAATAACGTTTATCATTAGTTAGTTGATCAAAAAAGGCTTCTCTTAAGGCTAAATTACCTGCTAAACCTAAGTAATCATTAGAGGCCAAATTAAGGAGTGATTTTCCTTCTCTCTCTAAAATAAATTCACTTGAAATATTGGCTTTAAACTGCCGATATTGTCCTTGGGTTTTTAAAGCATCGAGTTTTTCTTGGAAGTAATCAAGATGATTCATGCGCACATTTCCATTGCTTGTAGCATTTCAATTAAATGTTCAAGCAAAGTGTTTAACTGTACATCGCTAATCACATAGGGTGGCATCACATAGACGAGCTTGCCAAATGGGCGAATCCATACACCACGTTTGACACATTCTGCTTGGAATTGAGCCAAATCTACATTCTGATTTAACTCAACCACACCAATAGCACCAAGCACGCGTACATCTTCTACAATGCTTAAATGTTCAACTTGTTGTAATTTTTGCTTTAAAGTTCGTTCGATACGTTGAATATTCAATTGCCAATCTTGCTCAAGTAAAAGTTGGGTACTTTTTACTGCCACTGCACATGCCAATGGATTGGCCATAAAGGTCGGGCCATGCATAAATACCCCGGCTTCGCCTTGTGAAATTGTAGTCGCAACGGCTTCAGTGGTGAGGGTGGCAGAGAGTGTCATATAACCACCGGTCAAGGCTTTGCCTATACACAGAATGTCAGGAACAATATCCGCATGCTCGTAGGCAAATAACCTACCTGTACGCCCAAAACCTGTGGCAATTTCATCTAAGATGAGTAAGACGTCATATTGCTCGCATAATTGTTTAGCCTGTCTTAAATATTCAGGATGATAAAAACGCATCCCGCCTGCACCTTGCACAATCGGTTCAATAATCAAGGCGGCAATATTGTGATGTTGTTGTATGAGTAAAGTTTCTAAAGGCTCAAGATCTGCTGCATTCCACTGCCCATCAAACGGGATTTCTGGGGCTGGAACAAAGAATCGATTCGGTAAACTACTGCCAAAAATTTGGTGCATCCCAGTGACAGGATCACACACTGACATGGCATTCCAAGTATCTCCATGATAGCCCGAGCGTGTGCTAAGAAAATTGGACTTATTCGGCTGACCTTTGGCATGCCAGTATTGCACCGCCATT
This sequence comes from uncultured Acinetobacter sp., assembly GCF_947624825.1. Lineage (GTDB taxonomy): Bacteria > Pseudomonadota > Gammaproteobacteria > Pseudomonadales > Moraxellaceae > Acinetobacter. Next base: position 3,604 of record NZ_CANQLZ010000081.1, on the reverse strand, counting down.
TTTAGCGCTACTTCTACCGCAACTGAACCTGAATCAGCAAAAAATACTTTATCCAGCTCAGGTGCGGTTATTTCTAATAATAATTTTGCTAAATCAATTGCAGGTTGATGAGTAAAACCACCAAACATGACATGTGACATAGACTCCAATTGAGTTTGTACAGCTCGATTCAGTTCAGGATGGTTATAGCCATGAATCGTACACCACCATGACGACATGCCATCAGTCAGTTGCGTGCCATCTTCAAGTTCAATCAACGCACCTTGTGCTGCCTTCACTTTATAGCACGGCAAAGGATTGAGCATCGATGTATAGGGATGCCAAATATGCTGCTGATCAAAGAGGTCGTACACTGAGCTTCCATTTCCAAAAAACTAACCTTTTTTGATCTTAGCTTGTCTAATTTGAAAAGAGAATCTCAATTAAAATGCCTCGAATTCATCAGAGATGCTCATTTCTAAAAAATTCGAGATCCTTTCAAGAATCAACTTGGGTTCGAACAGGATGCGATCGTGTGTGCCCTTTAAAATTTGAATTTCTATTCGATCTTCTGCGATATACTTTACTTTTTCAGCAACTTTGCAAGGAACGAGCTGATCTTGTTCTGAAAATAAAAATAAGATCTTGCTCGCATGATTTTTTAACATTTCACGCAAATCTAATTGTTCAAGCAGATAGAGATGTTTTTTTTGATAGTTTAAATCAATATAAGATAAATTGTTTTGTAAGGTTTTCGCACGTTTTAGTGGTTCTTCTGAACCCATTGTGACCAAGTGACAAAAGCGTTGTAATCCTTTGAGTGGATTGCTATTCATCAATTTTGAAAATTGTTGGTACTGTACTTGAGGCATCGCCTCGAACCAAGCTGCCTGAGCAACAAAAGATGGATTCGACATGCAACAAATGACGGGTAAATCAATTTCACGTTGAGTTTGTAAAGTATGGGCAAGATATAAGGCAAGCTGCCCACCTAAAGACCAACCGATTAATAGCTGACTGTATTCGGCACGACTTATTTTTTCTGCCAAAATCTTCGGATGAAATGGGTCAAAAATATCCCAAAGATCAACTTTATGACCCTCTGCTTCTAAAAGGTCGACAAAAGGTTTAAGAACGTGGTGCCCTAATCCCCACCCCGTGATCACAATAATGTTCATTTTCTCAACCCAAGAAAAATAGGATCAACACTAGAGCGAATTGATCCCATGAAATATAAATCGTTTGATTAAGCTTCAATCGCTTGCATAGCATCTACAGCCAGTTCTTTCGCAGATGGTTTTGCTGCTTCAGCTTTTAAGCCTAATTTTGCAAACAAGACTTTATCCTTACCCTCGCCACTATTCGGTGCAGTCAATAATTTATCACCTGAAAATAGCGAATTAGCACCTGCCATAAAGGCTAAGGCTTGATCTGAATCGGACAGTGATTCACGCCCTGCTGAAAGACGGATATAGCTTTTCGGCATAATTAAACGTGCAACTGCAATGGTGCGAATCCAGTCAATCACATCGAGTTTTTCAACGTCTGCCAAAGGTGTGCCTTCAATTGGAACTAACATATTAATCGGCACAGATTCTGGGTGGATGGGCATGGTCGCTAACTCATACAAGAGCCCAATACGATCTTGTTTCGCCTCACCTAACCCGACAATGCCACCACTACATACGTTAATGCCGGCTGCGCGAACATGATCTAGGGTATTTAAACGATCATCATACGTACGCGTGCTGATGACATTGGCATAATATTCACGTGAAGTATCTAAATTATGATTATAGTAATCTAAACCTGCTTCTTTTAAACGCTCTGCTTGAGAAGCATTTAACATCCCTAAGGTCATACAGGTTTCCATACCAAGTTTTTTGACTTCCTGAACCAGTTCTAATACATAAGGCATATCGCGTTCATGTGGATTACGCCATGCAGCACCCATACAAAAACGGGTCGATCCTGATGCTTTTGCTTGTTTTGCCTCTGCAATAGCTTTTTCAACTTCTACACGTTTCTCAATTTCTAAATCTGTATCGTAATGTGCAGATTGTGAACAATATTTACAATCCTCAGGGCATCGTCCTGTTTTAATAGATAATAAGGTACTCACCTGTACGGTGTTGGCTTCAAAGTATTGACGGTGAACCGTCTGTGCCTGAAAAAGTAAGTCCATTAAAGGTAAATCGTAGAGCTGTTGAATTTCAGCACGTGTCCAATCGTTACGAATCATAATTAAAAATTTCATTAACAAAAATATTTTACTAATTAGAATAACGCCTTTTTTTGTACTATTCTTTAGCAAGATATAACAAATTATATTTAATATTGAACGCTTTTCTATCAAATTAAGAAATAAAACTCTTAAATTTTTCTAAAACTAACATAATACAGGTTATACGAAGTCAAAAATGGGAACCATAAGCTCCCATTTTTACTGTATTTTTTTAAATAAGACTAGGATGTGAATCTAAGATTCGAATTAATGTTGCTGCTGGTCCTGTTGGATAGCGTCGGCCTTGTTCCCAATTTTGCAGAGTACGATGGCTAATGTGGAGACGTGCTGCAAATTCGCTTTGACTTAAACCAGTTTTTTCTCGCACTTCCTTAATATTTGGTAATTTAAGTTCGGTTGTTCGACTTGCTTGGATCTCTTTGCGCTTGATTGCTCCTGCTTCTTTAATCGAAGCAACTAAGTCGTCAAATAAGTTGTTATCCATGAAATTGCTCCTTCACGAGTTGGTGCAGAATTGTGGTTTCTTTATCCGTTAGATTATCTTTTACAGATTTTGGATAAGCCACTAAGAAAAAGATTTGGTCATCCTCATTTACCCAATAGTAAATTACACTGATACCGCCACTTTTACCTTTATTACCTTGAGCACAACGTACTTTCCGAATGCCACCGCCATTCTTGATTAAGTCACCTTTATCTGGCTGAACCAATAGATCTTGTTGAAGTTGACGATATTCTTCATCAGATACAAGGTCTTTGATTTGCTTGGTAAAGATACTGGTTTCAATGAATAACATAGATTCTTTATACGTCAATGGCGTATAAGTATTTTAGCAGTTTTCAGATCAAAAAACGAGAGCCGTAGCTCTCGTTTCATATAATCGCCATTATGTTAAATGCATCAAAAACTTATCTAGACAAATGAAGTTATACAAGATAGTGTTTTAGCGGTTAAAATTTTTAAGATTATGAAAAGATGGAAAAAATAGTATTTTTACCAGGTGCATCTGGAAACCTTGATTTTTGGAAACCTTTGATTGAGTTTTTACCAGAAAAATATGAAAAACAAATTATTGGCTATCCTGGTTTTGGAAATATTGCGGAGGATACTAGCTTAAAGAATTTTAGTGATTTAGAAGAATACGTTACAGGGAAAATTAATTCAGAATCTATTCTAATTGCCCAATCAATGGGAGGCATTTTTGCTGTTAATAAAGCATTTACCGATGCTAGTCTAATCAAAGGTCTTGTTTTAATAGCAACATCAGGAGGAATCGATTTAACTCCATTCAACGTCCAAGACTGGAGAACTGAATACCAAGAACAGTATCCAAGATATCCCGAATGGTTTATGACAACAAATGTAAATTACGATGAGTA
>NZ_CANQLZ010000080.1 GCF_947624825.1 uncultured Acinetobacter sp. | reverse complement strand
CGCAAGAGATCTAATGAATTTAATTGCTGGAATGGTGAATTGGATGCTCTTAAATTAACTTTCGCAAGAGATCTATTGTTCTTTAATTTATATTATGTCTGTGATTCAAACAGATTTTAAAGCACTTGGATAGCCATAAAAAAGGGATGCCTGAGCATCCCTTGATTCAATCTACAATTACTTATGACTGAGCGCGCTTTTCACCACGAATCAAAACATACATAAATGGAATAAAGATCAGCACCAACAGCGTACCAAAAATCACGCCACCCAATACGCTGGTGCCAATCTCTTGGCGGCTGGCGGCTCCTGCACCACTTGCCAACACCAATGGCACAATGCCGGCACCAAACGCCAACGAAGTCATTAAAATTGGACGTAAGCGCAAACTTGCACCTTCGATGGCAGCTTCAATCACCGCAACACCACGACTTTGTGCCAAAGCTGCAAATTCAGCAATTAAAATCGCATTTTTACATGACAAACCAATGGTGGTGAGCAAGGCAATTTGGAAGTAAATATCATTTGGAAAACCCGCAAAGTAGCTAAAAATAATATTACCGCCAATGCCTAATGGAATGGCTGTCATCACGGCGGCAGGAATGGACCAACTTTCGTATAACGCAGCTAAACATAAGAAAATAAAGCCAATCGAGATTAAATACAGCCATAAAGCTTGATTGCTTGAGCGTTGTTCTTCAAACGCTAAACCGCTCCATGACAAATCGACACCCGCTGCCTGATCAATCAAGTTTTGAATATCTTGCATGGCTTGACCGGTCGTGCTGTTTTTTGCAGTGTCCGCTTCCATTTCTAAGGCGCTATAGCCCATATAACGATTGACCACCTCAGGGCCGCCCGTCCAACTGAGCGTTGAAAATTGGTTAAAAGGCACCATTTGGTTATTGCTATTTCTAACCGACCATTCGGCTAAATCTTCAGGTGTGGCACGAAACTCAGCGTCACCTTGCATAATCACGCGTTTAATCCGACCACGGTCAATAAAGTCATTAATATAGTTACCACCCCATGCGGCCGACAAAGTCGAATTGATGGCATTTTGCGTCAGACCTGCGGCCATGGCTTGCTTTTGTTCAATGGTTACTTTGAGTTCAGCTTTTTCAGGATTGGATTTTTTACCTAAATTTTCAAAACTGTTATAATTTTGGGCTGTATGTTGCAGTTGATCAAATTGCGCCTCTAAAGCATGGCGCCCTTGCCCTTCTACATCGCGCAGCCAAAAACTTAAACCATCGGTTTGACCCAAACCATTGACCGATGGTGGTAGCATCATACTAATTTGCGCATTCGGGTGCTGTCTAAAATGAGCAAGCGCACGTTCACGAATCGCTTGTGCGCTATTGGCTTGGCCTTGGCGTGCATCCCAATGTTTTAAGGCAATAAAGCCTTGGGCTAGATGCTGCCCCGAGCCTGAAAAATTGCGTCCATAACGCAGCATGACTAAATTTACATTGTCTTTTTCTTGCGTTAAGAAATATTCACGAATTTCCTCACCCACTTCACGGGTTTTAGACAACGGTGCACCTTCTTGTAGTTTCAACTGCACACTTAAAATGCCTTGATCTTCGCTAGGAATAAAACTCGTCGCCAAACCACGATAAAACAAAGTAAATACGGCAATCAAGCCGCAAAATATCACTAAGGTAATCAGCTTATGTTGAATGGTGATGTGGGTCAGTTTTAAATACTGCTGTTTAATACGCTCAAGCTGGGTATTAAACCAAATTGCCCATTTGGCTTGTTTGACATTGGGTTTTAAAATTAAGGCACATAACGCAGGTGTTAAAATCAGTGCCACCAACAAAGATAAACTCATGGCAGCCACTAAAGTGATCGAGAATTGACGGTAGATAACCCCCGTTGAACCCCCAAAGAATGCCATTGGGATAAACACCGCGGTGAGTACCAAAGTAATACCCACCAAAGCCCCACTAATTTCTTGCATGGATTCAATGGCAGCTTGTTTGGCTGACATGCCTTGTTCATGCATCAAACGCTCAACGTTTTCAACCACCACAATGGCGTCATCCACCAACAAACCAATCGCTAACACTAGGGCAAACAAGGTTAAGGTGTTGATGCTCATGCCAAGTACATACAAAATCGCAAGCGTGCCTAAAATCACCACAGGTACGGTAATGGTCGGCACCAAAGTGGCGCGCCAATTTTGTAAGAACAAGAACATCACGATCACCACCAAAATGATCGCCTCGATTAAGGTTTTCACCACCTCTTTCATGGATTCTTTGACAAATGGCGTGTTATCACGTGGATAAACAATGTTATAGCCTTCAGGCAATTGTTTTCTTAAGCGCTCAATTTGTTGATCAATCAATTCCGCTGTGGCAATGGCGTTGGCACCAGATGATAAAGAAATCCCCATGCCTGAAGATGGATAACCATTAATGGTGTTATAGGATTGGTAATTTTCTGCCCCAAGCTCAACACGTGCTACATCTTTTAAATAAACAAAGTCTCCACTATTACTGGATTTTAAAATAATATTTTCAAATTCTTGAGCGCTACGTAAACGACTGCCTGAGGTGACTTTGGCATTTAAATACTGTTCAGTGACTGTAGGCAACTCACCAATTGCACCGGCCGCCACTTGGGTATTTTGTGCTTCAACCGCAGCACGTACATCACTTGGCATGAGTTTATATTGCTTCAGCTTTTGTGGATTCAGCCAAATACGCATGGCATATTGCGACCCGAATACATCTACCTCACCAACGCCCTCAACACGCGCCAATTCTTGCTCTAAGTGGGTCAGCATATAATCCGATAAGGCAATGGTGCTGCTTTTGCCTGTTTCGTCATATAAGCCAATCACCATATGGGTATCGCCTAAAGATTTAAACACGTTTACGCCTTGGCGTTTCACGTCTTCAGGCAAACGGTTGAGTGCGCCATTAATGGCATTTTGTACTTGCACTTGGGCAGTGTCAGGGTCGGTGCCATTGTTAAAACTAATACTAATTCGGGCACGTCCTGATGAATCACTGCTTGAACTAAAATACAGCAAATTATCTAGGCCTTTAATTTGCTGCTCTAAAACTTGGGTAACACTTTCTTCCACCGTTTCTGCCGAAGCACCACTATAGGTGGTGGCCACCGTAATCCGTGGCGGCGCAATATCAGGATAACGCTCGATGGGTAAGTTCATCATTGCAAAAAGACCAAATGCCATCACAATGATGGCCAGTACTCCTGCAAAAATGGGTCGTTCAATAAAAAATCTAGATAGCATGAAGTGTCTACATGGTGCACATTGAGGCACAAAAGAGGCTGTAAATGAGAATAAATATTGTGTGAGGGATGCATAAAATACAAGCAAAATCGCATGCTTGATACAAATATGAAGAAATTATGAAGATCTATGTTTTGTCATCACAGTTAAAACTAAAGCTTTCATAATCAAGTTTTAATAACAATGAGCTAATCATGCTAAAAAGAACCACCCTATGTTTATCTTTGGCCTTACTTGCAGGCTGTAATGACGACGATAACAATTCAGTACATAGCAGTGCAGCACCGCAGTATGAAGAGCCTCAATTACTGATTGTCGGGCATCGTGGTGCCAGTGGTACACGCCCTGAACATACGTTAGCCGCGTATCAAAAAGCCATTGATGATGGTGCTGATTTTATTGAGCCGGATTTAGTCCCGACCAAAGATGGTTATTTGGTGGCACGCCATGAAAGTGAAATAAAAGAGACGTCTAATATCAGTACATTAACTCAATTTGCTGATCGTGAGCAGACCAAAGTGATTGATGGGGTGAGTTATAGCGGTTGGTTTACCGAAGATTTTAACTTAGCTGAACTCAAACAACTCAAAGCGCGTGAGCGTATTCCTAATGTACGTCCTAACAATACCCAATATAACGATTTATATGATATTCCAACCTTAGAAGATATTATTGAACTTACCGATGCACATTACCGTAAAACCGGCAAAATCATTGGCTTATATATTGAAACTAAACATCCTAGCTATTTTGCAAGTTTAGATTTAAGTATGGAAGATACTTTGCTTAAAACCTTAGCCAAGTATGAATATACCCGTGACATTGCCCCTGTTTACTTACAATCATTTGAAGTCAGCAATTTACAATATTTAGATGAACAGCTTGATCGTTTAAAAACTTTAAAACATGCCAAAATCGTACAGTTGTATAGTGGTAAAAACAGCCAACCTGCCGACTACGTGTTAAACAACATTCCCAATACCTATGGCGATTTAGCCACCCCTGAAGGTTTAAAATTTGTAGCAAGCTATGCCGATGGTGTTGGGCCAAGCAAAACTTACATTCTACCTAATACGCAACCTGCCACCCCAACCTCTTTTGTACAAGACGCACATGAATATGGCCTCAAAGTGCATCCATATACTTTACGCTCAGAAAATAATTTCCTACCTGATTATTTAGACTGTAGTAACAATCCTGCTGAATATTGTGAGGCGGGTGCTTTAAAAGAATTTGAATTGTTTTTTAAAGCCGGTGTAGATGGTGTATTTACCGATGACCCTGCGCTTGGGCGTAAAGCTGCGGATTTATTCTTGGCTCAACAAGGTAAATAAAGCATAAAAAATCCCCGCACAAAGCGGGGATTTTTTTATGAATGAGCGATGATTACATCATGCCACCCATACCACCCATACCGCCCATATCAGGCATGGCTGGTTTGTCTTCTGGAATGTCTGTAATCATGCATTCAGTAGTCAACATTAAGCCCGCTACAGATGCAGCATGCTCAAGAGCCGAACGGGTTACTTTTGCAGGATCTAAGATACCCATTTCAAGCATGTCGCCATATTCGCCAGTGGCTGCGTTATAACCGAAGTTGCCTTCGCCATTTTTCACAGCATTGATCACTACAGATGGCTCGTCACCTGCGTTAGATACAATTTGACGAAGTGGCGCTTCGATCGCACGGCGTAAGATATTAATACCTACGTTTTGGTCATCGTTGGCACCTGTTACACCGTCAAGCGCTTTGGCTGCACGTACCAGTGCAACACCACCACCTGCAACAACACCTTCTTCAACCGCAGCACGCGTTGCATGAAGTGCATCGTCTACACGGTCTTTCTTCTCTTTCATTTCAACTTCAGTTGCAGCACCAATTTTGATAACAGCAACACCGCCTGCTAATTTAGCAACGCGTTCTTGAAGTTTTTCTTTGTCGTATTCAGAGCTAGATTCTTCAATTTGAGCACGGATTTGCGTTACACGCTCAGCGATTTGAGTTGCGTCGCCTGCACCATCTACAATCACAGTGTTTTCTTTAGACACAGTGATTTTGTGCGCTGTACCTAGGTGCTCAAGTGAAGTTTGGTCTAACTGCATACCAATTTCTTCAGAAATTACCGTACCGCCAGTCAAGATCGCGATATCTTGTAACATTGCTTTACGACGGTCACCAAAACCAGGTGCTTTAACAGCACATACTTTGATGATGCCACGCATGTTGTTCACAACTAAAGTTGCAAGCGCTTCGCCTTCAACATCTTCAGCAATGATCAGAAGTGGTTTACCTGTTTTAGCCACTGCTTCAAGTACAGAAATCAACTCACGAATGTTGCTGACTTTTTTGTCTACAAGAAGGATAAACGGATTTTCAAGTTCAGCCGTTAGTGTGTCTTGTTTGTTGGCAAAGTATGGAGAGATATAACCACGGTCAAACTGCATGCCTTCAACTACATCTAAAGCATCTTCAAAGCCTGATCCTTCTTCAACAGTGATCACGCCTTCTTTACCCACACGTTCCATTGCTTGTGCAATTAAAGAACCTACAGTGGTGTCAGAGTTTGCAGAGATCGAACCCACTTGCTCAATGGCTTTAGAATCAGATGCCGGTTGTGCTGTAGCTTTAATTTCAGACACTAAAGTTTTAACCGCAAGGTCAATACCGCGTTTTAAGTCCATTGGGTTCATACCCGCAGTCACAGACTTAATACCTTCGTTTAAGATCGCTTGCGCCAACACAGTTGCAGTCGTTGTACCATCACCTGCGATGTCGTTGGTTTTTGAAGACACTTCACGTACAAGTTGAGCACCCATGTTTTCAAACTTGTCTTTGAGTGAAATTTCTTTGGCTACAGTCACACCATCTTTAGTGATATGCGGTGCGCCAAAAGAGCGGTCAATCACAACGTTACGGCCTTTAGGACCTAATGTTACTTTTACCGCATCGGCAAGAACGTTAACACCTGCGATCATTTTTGAACGCGCTGAATCACCAAATTTTACGTCTTTAGCTGACATGTTTTAACTCCAAATTTTTAAAAATTATTAAGATGAATTAAAAAGACAAATTACGCTTCAAGTACTGCAAGAATGTCAGATTCTTTCATGATCAGAAGCTCTTCGCCGTCAACTTTTACAGTTGTACCTGCATATGTACCAAACAATACTTTATCGCCAACTTTTACATCTAAAGCGCGTACGCCATTGTCTGTGATTTGACCATTACCTACAGCAATGATTTCGCCTTGCGCCGGCTTTTCTGCTGCAGAACCTGGAAGTAAAATACCACCAGCTGTTTTTGTTTCTTCTTCAACACGACGGATTACTACGCGGTCATGTAATGGACGAATGTTGCTCATAGAAAACTCCATCAAATAAGTCTTAAAGTAAAAGGACGCCAACTTCGACTTTTATGTTCCTTCAGTCAACGTCAATAAAATCTATGACTCAGTTGTGGGGATGGAAAAAAACGCTTCAAGGGCAAAATTTAAAAAAAATGCATTTTTTTGCTTATTTTTTAACCTTTAAGCCTAAATGACTGATATTTGCACGATTTGGTGGCCCCTGTTTAAAACACTGCAAGACTGTATCAAAATAGTAATGCTGCACTTGGCCATCTAAATGAATGGTATTAAAACTATTGGGACGTCCTGCATGTAAACGATGAGAAATGGCTGTACCGGCTTGTACCGCCAAAATGGGCTGTTTAACTTTAAGGTCATAGACTTGGTTTAAGTCATCTACAGCAGTTTGATGCAAATGACCATGCAAAATGGCATTTAAGCCACTTTGACTCCAACGTTGTAAGGCAATTTTTGCCAACATGGGACAGTCTTTTTGACCATATTGATGTGCAGGAATATAAAACGGCTGATGCGCCAACAGCACTTTATATTTGTTGCTTGGAGCTGCTTGTAATTTTTGATCAATACGTTCAATTTGCTCAAGCGAAATATGGCCTTTGGTGTGATAACGCCGACGAATGCTATTTACCCCCAAGATATAAAAATCTTCGGTTTCTAAATCACGCTCTAAACTGCCAAAAAACAATTGATAACCATAAAACGGGGTAAATACACGCCGCCATAGTGCGTATAAAGGAATATCATGATTACCCGGCACCACCAAATAAGGCAATTTTAAACTGTCTAAAAACTGTTTGCAGGCATAAAATTCTCTTAAACGTGCGCGTTGGGTTAAATCACCACTCACCACCACCGCTTGAATGTTATGTGCGGCACAAAACTGCCCAATCGCCTGCATACAAGCAAGTTGCTCGGTACCAAAGTGCAAATCAGACAGATGTAGTAGCATACGGCACCACCACATTTAAAGCGGATCGCTCAACAGCAATGGTTAAAGGCGGTTTAACCTGCACCAACTCCCCATCAATGGCAAGCGTTAATTTTTTAGCCCGACTATGGATTTTGACTTGATTGGCCGCAAAACTATATACATCTGGGGTTTGTTCTAGTTGTCCACGCATTAGACCTCTTGCGAAAGTAAAAAATTGTTTATACTAGTCCCATGAAATATGAAAATTTAACTAGATTTAATGAT
>NZ_CANQLZ010000079.1 GCF_947624825.1 uncultured Acinetobacter sp. | reverse complement strand
ATGGTGCCGGCACACGGATTCGAACTGTGGACCTACTGATTACAAGTCAGTTGCTCTACCAACTGAGCTATGCCGGCTCTTTCTTAGTGTTTCGTGCGTTTCGCTTCGGAACGATGAGCAGTTTAGCAAAATTTAAAATTGATGCAAGTGTTTTTTTAAAAAAATTGAAAAAAAACTATAAAATTAACGCATTTGACGATAATTCAACCGATTTGATCACTGCGCGAGCTTTTATTTGCGTTTCATTCCACTCAGATTCAGGATTTGAGTCATAAACCACCCCTGCTCCGGCTTGTACATAGACCTTATTTTCACGAATCACACAGGTTCGAATGGCAATCGACATGTCCATTTCGCCATGCCAGCCTAAATAACCGACAGCACCACCAAAAATTCCACGTTTTAATGGCTCAACTTCGTCAATAATTTCCATGGCACGGATTTTTGGTGCACCAGAAAGCGTGCCTGCAGGGAAAGTCGCTTTAAAAACATCCAATGCATCCACATCATCACGTACCTCACCTTGCACATTCGACACGATGTGCATGACGTGTGAGTAACGTTCGATCACCATTTGATCAGTAACCTGGACTTTACCAATTTTTGAGATACGCCCTACATCATTACGTCCCAAATCAATCAGCATTAAATGCTCTGCAATTTCTTTTTCATCAGAAAGCAAATCTTTTTCAAGGGCTAAATCTTCTTCTTTGGTTTTGCCACGCGGACGCGTACCCGCTAAAGGACGCACTGTGGCAATGCCATTTTCAAGGCGCGATAAAATTTCGGGTGAGGAACCGACAATATGAAAAGGTTTTTGGTTATTTAAAGTCTGCCCTTGTACCAAAAATAAATATGGCGATGGGTTTAAGTGACGTAAAGCGCGATACACCTGTAAGGCTTCGCCATCAAAATCCGAAACCATACGATGCCCCGGTACCACTTGCATGACATCACCGGCGCGAATGTAGTCTTTGACTGTTTCAATGGAGTCTAGGAATTTTTCTTTACCAGTGAGCGATTCAAATTTTGGCGGCGTATGTGGTTTAGCTTGTAACACCACAGGTTGGGCTAACAGTGCTTCTAACTCATCCAGTTGGGCTTGGGCTTTTGTATAAGCATCAGGTTGATTTACATCGGCATGTACAATTAAAAACAGGGTGTCTTTTAAGTTATCAAATACAATTACTGTTTTAGACAGCATCATCCAAATATCAGGCAAGCCTACAGGGTCTGATTGTGGAATGTTGTTTAACCGTGGTTCGATATAACGCACAGCGTCATAACCAAAGTAGCCGACTAAGCCGCCTGTAAAACTTGGTAGTTGTGGCAAATCTGCTTGGGTAGGCACTTTAAATTGCGCTTGGAAATCACGGATATATTGAAAAGGATCACAACAAGCCTGATTTTCACGATGCCCATCTGCATGTTGAATAGTGAGTTGCCCTTCATTACATGAAAAGACGGTTGATTCACCCAAACCAATCATGGAATAACGCGCCCAATTTTCACCCCCTTCTACCGACTCAAACAAATAAGCATTGGTGTGGGATTTTAAACGCGCAAAAATCGACAACGGTGTTTCGGTGTCGGCAAGGCGTTGACGATAAACAGGGATTAAGTTATAGCCTTGTGCTTGTAATTGGCTAAATTGTGCTTGAGTGGTCATGTATGGTCTCTATGTTGGATTGATAAGATGGCTCAGATAAACACACAGAGCATCGCCATCGAAAAACCATACATTGATTCATTAGAGCATCCTTAACTTACTTTTTTCTATTCAAGCTAACAATTCGGTTAAATTATCAACCACTTGTTGTGGCTGACAGTCGTGAATGTTTTCCCCATGATTATAGCCGTAGCTGACCACAATACAATCTACTCCTGCACGGCGCGCTGCCTCTACATCATTAACTGAATCACCAATCATCAACACTTGATGTTTCTCAACCGCATAATGTTCTACACAATGTAACAGCTGACGCGGATGCGGTTTACGCTCACTAAAACGATCTCCACCAATCACATCGTCAAAATAATCATGCATACCCAACTGTTGTATAATAATACGTGCAGGCGCTTCAGGCTTATTGGTCACACAGACTAAAGTTTTACCTTGGGCTTGACCCCACGCTAAAAACTCCATAATGCCCTCGAAAGCCTGAGTGTCGACACAAGGGTCTGCATTATAAATTTCTAAAAATGTAGTCAGTAATGCTTGATGTTGATCAGGATGAACCTCACCCACCAAATGCTGCAAAGTGCTGTGGCAAAATAAGGCAGTACCTTTACCAATCCACATACGTACTTGTTGTTCAGTCACATTGGGCAACTGCAACACATTTAAGCTCATATTCATGGCACGATACAAATCAAAAGCTGAATCGACTAAGGTGCCATCTAAGTCAAATAAAATAACCTGACGCTGCTCAAGCTTGGCAATTGACATGATTGTTCCCTCAAAAAAATAAAGGCATGCGATGGCATGCCTTTGTGGTTTTACATTGGCATATTATTTAAAAAACACAAAAGCCAATACGGCAAGAATAATAATGGCAATCACAGTCATTAAACCGACCATCGTATTTTTTTGCTGTTCTTGGACTTGCTCTACACGTGATTCAGGTACTTCAACCGGTACAGGCTTAGGCTCAGGCGTGGCTTGACTGACATCAACCCCTTGAGGAATTGGAGCAGGTTTTGGCACACCTACGTTGGTTGGCATACCATCGCGGGTTAATTCAACAGATGCATCCCGCTCTTTTAAGCTTGGCATACCTTGATCATTCATGTGTTGAGCTGGTGATTCAACGGCAGCCTCCACAGATTGTGCTAAGTCGCTGTCGATTGCAACATCAGCCACAGGTGCAAGCAGTGAGAATTTCAGACTTGCAAATTGCACAATATCGCCATCTTTGAGCAACACTTGCTCGGTGATACGTGCATCATTCACAAACGTGCCGTTTGACGAGGCTAAATCTTGTAGCCAAAGTGCATCTTCCACACGTAAAAATGCCGCGTGTTTACGCGAAATTTCACTCGATTGTAATACGATGTCCGCAGCCTGATGACGTCCGACCAACATATCACGGTCGATGCTAATTTCTTGGCCAGCAAGTTCAGCTGAAATCGCTTGTAATTTCCAAGTCATGAAATAAGTCTCTAATGTGATTTTTTTACATCATATCATGCTGTGCTTTACTGTGCTGTATTGCCAAGCGGACGAATTGTGGTTGTGCTGACTGTATTTTTGCTATGCTCAACCACAGGCTCAATTGCCACAGGCGTAGCCACCACCGCATTGCTATTTAAGCCATGTGCACTAGGTACATTTTGATAAACACTGTCTTTAGAAGAAGACGATACTGGTAAACGCTGTAAATACACATCTTCAACTTGCGCTGGCAACTTAGCAAAATTGCCCTCGCTGTCCATGGCCAATTGTAAACTGTATAACTGATCATAACGGCGCTGTGAAATACGTTGCACATCATCACGGTCACCAATAATGGTGGGATGAATAAAGACCAATAAATTGCGCTTTTCGTTTAACGAGGCGTCAGAACGGAATAAACGTCCAATCCCCGGTAATGAACCTAAGCCCGGTACCGCTTGACGGTTAGAAATCGAGTTATCAGAAATTAAGCCACCTAAGACAATGGTTTGTCCATGTTCGGCTAAAATTGCGGTTTTAATAGCGCGCTTACTGGTAATTAAATCTTGCGCCTGACCTTTATCTTGTACTGCAGAAACTTCTTGTTCAACTTCTAAACGTACCGTACCGCCTTCACCAATATGTGGTACTACTTTTAAGGTCACACCCACATCTTTACGTTCTACCGTAGTATATGGATTGACCCCATTGGTGGTGGTCGCAGCCGAACCTGTGACAAAGGGTACATTTTGCCCCACCACAATATAAGCTTCTTCATTGTCCATAGTGACAATAGAAGGTGTAGATAATAAGTTTGATTTGGTCTTTTCGTTTAAGGCTTGGATTAACGCACCATATAAACGCCGTGAACCATTACTGCCTTCACGATAGTCCCCCAATACTAGCGAAGTGCCAGCGTTGCCTGCTGCCGCAGCGCCTAAGCCCGCTGTGCCGCCACTTAAAAACCCTGCCGCTAAGTTGCCCAAACTTGAGCCAACATTATCAAAGTTAATTAAGCCGACCCCACTGGTGATATCGCCTAATGCCCATTGCACACCTAATTGATCCGCATCATTGCCCTCAACTTCAATAATCGCCGCTTCAATCAAGACTTGTTGACGACGAATATCGAGTTGTTGAATAGCTGATTCAATTTCACGCATCAATTGTGGATCGGCTTTCACCACTAATGAGTTTTGACTTGGGTCGGCAATAATACTGACTCCATGTCCGCTAAAACTGGTGAGATTGTTATTGTTGCTATTACTTGAAGCACCTAAGTTAATACTTGGGGTATTAATACTTGACGCTCCTGATGTGCTGTTGCTATTACCACTAGTACTACTTGAACTGGTGTTTGAGTTATTGTTGTTTGAACTCGTGGTATTAACTGCTTGACCCGTGACTAAGCCTTGTAAAATATTGGCAAGCTTATCGGCACTGGCATATTTTAAACGAAAGACTTTTAAACCACCTAAACGATCTGCCGATGGTACATCTAGCATCTCAATCATGTGACGAATACGTTTACGTGTTGCAGGGTCACCCTTGACCAAAATACGGTTAGTACGTGCATCTGCCATTAAGCGCACGCGTGAGCCTTTGGTATCTTTTGCCGCACCGGTGGCGCTCATACCATCAAGTAAGCTAATCATTTCTTCGGCTTGACTGGATTGCAACTGAATCGCTTCTAAATCATTTTGCCCTGTACCATCTAAATTACGCACAATACTTTCAAGTTGGTAAATATTACTGGCGCGATCAGAGATAATTAAGGCGTTGGTGCCCGGTACTGCCGCCAAATGTGCAAACTGTGGCATGAGTGGGCGTAGCGCTGGAATCAAATCATTAGGATTGGTGTTTTCAAGCCATAACACCCGAGTGACAATCTGATCACCACCGGCACGATTACGTGCATCAAAAGGAATGCCTGAACTTTTAACATTATTATCAGGCACTAAGCGTATGGTATTACCAGAGGGAATCGCCACTACGCCATTGACGTTTAGCACCCCTAAAAATAGATCATAGACTTCGGCTTTATTTAAGGCTTTATTGGAAATAACCGTGACATTGCCACGCACGCGTGGATCAACCGCAAAGTTTTTACCGGTAATGTCAGCCACTTCATTAATAAATGCCGTTAAATCTGCATCACGTAAATTGATTTTCCATGTTTGCGCCGAACTGACTGTGCTCACCATCGCAAGCAGCGGCGCCGCAGCAACTAAGCCCCATGTACGCTGATGATTAAATAAAGCCATAATCTACTGGTTTTCCTTGAGCTGATTGTGCATCAGTTTAAATCTTGTTGAATGGTGATCACCTGATCACCACGTTTTATTTCGAGTTTGACTTGCCCTGATTGACGCGCTTGTTCTAAAAGTTGCGCTTCATTTTGACCGGCATTTAAGGCTTGTCCATTGAGTGACAATACACGGTCACCCGGCTGTAAGCCTAATTTTCTTCTTAACACCAAAGGCGTGCGCGCACTGACTTGATAGCCTTCACCGCCATCGCCACTTGCCCCCATATTTTGCAAATATTGATCCCGATTTTCTTGAATCTGCTGCACAGCATTGCCAAGGGCTTGTTCGGTAGTTTGAATATTAGGGACGCTCGCAACAGCTGGATTGGTTTTTGGATTTAAAGATAAATCTTGATTTAGACTTTCTAATGCATTGATTTTTAATATTTCATCAGCACCATGAGCACTACGTAAAATCACTTTATCCCAATACACTTCAGCCAATTGATATTGGGTGTCGGCAATATATTCACCCACACGGTAACGCTCACCCACATTATTGGCTTTAATCACTGCCGATGAAAATTGACTCGGCACAGCCACCATGACGCCTTGTAAGCTTAAATTAGAATTGCTGATCGCCGCAGGTGCTTGCTGCGCTTTAAATAAAGCAAACTGACTGATATTAGGTACCGCTTGCTGCTGTGAACCTAAGGCAACACGATCAAATTGCAATGCTTGCATGGGCGCGAGTACCAACCAAAACAAGGTAGCTAGTTTCCAACATAAATAAATGATGAGCAAAATACACAGTAAAGGGGCTATTTGATCTAATTTTTTCCAATTTAATCGATCTAACCAATCACGCATTAGTAGCCTCCTTTAATTAAAGGCTGACGACTACTGAGCACATAAGTATCTAGACCTGCTTTGCCTTGATAAGAAGGTACATTCATAAGTAAACGTTGCGTTAACTGCACATCAAGCATCAACTGATGATCTAAAGCTAAATTCAACATTTTTTGGTCACGTTGATCACGCGTATCAATAATTAACTTACCGTCGGACGCCATTAAGTTGGCTTTTAAACTCGGTACAGTCATACGTTCTTGACGCTGGGCATATTGATACACCAATGCACCCCCTGCCCATTGAATATTGCCTGCTGCTTGGCTAAAACCTTGCTCGCGTTTTAATTTTAATGACACATCTTGTAATTGAATACTGTTGGCAGGCCATTGCCAATTGGCAAGGTATTTTAAAGTTTCAGGTGCAATTTGCCCATTTAAGTTCTGAACAATCATGGTTTTGCCTAAGCCATAAGCTGCAATACCCTCAAATTGGCTTTGCCCACTATGCACTTCAATATTCGCAGCGGCACGTAAACGCAGTAGATCTAAAGGTCGCACTTGCCATTTGACTGAACCACGTAATTGCCCACGTGTCCAGTCGGCTTGCCCTGACCAAATATTGCCACTGACATTATGCAAAATTTGATTATTTTGAGAGAATTTTGCTAACAACCATGCCGCTGGTAATTGCAGCAATATGCATATTAAAAAAGTAGCGGCTACAAATAACCACCAACGTAACATTTTGGGCTTTTTTTTCATCCCATTACAACCAATCGTCTGTTCACGTTTACCTTGGGATATTTTTTCATCAGTATGCGAGCATTATGCATAAATTTGAGCGTCCGCCAATTCTCAGCATTAAAAAAACCAAGCACATTGGCTTGGTTTAAGTACTCTAAACGAGTTTTATGAAAGAGCGATGAAAAATTAGATTAAAAAATCTTCCAATTTTGCACCCTTTTCAAGTTCTGCAACTAACCAACGTGGTTTTTTGCCACGACCTGTCCAAGTATCGGTTGGATTAGCTTTATTGCGGTAACGTGGTTCTACTGCTTTACGCGTATTCTTTTTACGCTTTTGCGTACCAAACTCTAAAATTTGCTCAATACTAAGACCGAGGTTATCGGCAATTGTCATAATTTGGCTATATGCATCTTCAATTGCCTGATCTTTTTTTGAAGCAATTAATACCTCAGCTTCTGCTTGCAAACGCTTTAACTCTTCCACTGATAAATTGCTAATATCTGGCATGTTACTACTCCAAACTGAGGTTTTTGTTTAATCAATATTTTGTATCTTATTTTTATTAATCTTAATATCATATAGTAATTAACAATACTTCTACATAATAAATATCTTAAAAAATTATTTTAATGATGTTGCAGTTTAATATCTGGTCACTTATCTACAATAAAATTAACCACCAAGGCCTTCTTGGTTGTTTAATTACAGGCGTAATTTTATATTCAAATTTGCTTTATATGCTTCACCACACTCTAGACTTCATACTAAAAAAATCTTGAAGACCACCGCCAAAATGGCAAGTGATTAAAATAACCACAGGTTCTATATCAAAACTCACAGGGCGAATTCAAACATGAGGTGCGACAGTTTCAAAAGCCTTATGATAATCAACAAGCTGAGCAAATTTCTCTAAT
>NZ_CANQLZ010000078.1 GCF_947624825.1 uncultured Acinetobacter sp. | reverse complement strand
TTAAATCTAGTTAAATTTTCATATTTCATGGGACTAGTATAAACAATTTTTTACTTTCGCAAGAGGTCTAATATATTCTTTCCTATATTCATTAATATTTCATATGATCTATTTAAATAAGTTCAGCATGTCAGCCAGCTAACATACATTTACAAAAACTTTAAAAAATGTTAATTATGTCGCAAATCTTTTGAAGAGATAATAACAATGAATCGGGTATTTAAAAATGTTTTTAGCACAGCAACTGGGGATTATGTTGTTACTTCAGAGCATGCAAAGGGAAAAATAAAAAGTCGAACAGCCCTCAGCAGCGGTATTACTCTTAGCACGCTGTTAGTCGCAGGGCTTACAACATCACATGCAGCAATCCTTGAAAATAAGTATGTTAAAGTTTCAGTCGCCGCCAATGGTACCTTAGGTTCAGGCAACGTTAATAATGTAGGCATGCTGTATGATCCGCAAGGTTCAGGCATTTTCTCTCCTACACAAGACTATTTAACACCGAGTGTACCGTGGCAAATGTTCTCTGTATCAACCAATGAAACAGGAACAAAAGCCAATACCAATCATATTGCTGGCGTTTTAAATACTTATAATGATTTCACCACCATATCATCAGGCACCACTAACGTCGTTGATCAAGCAAAAGGCCAACAAGATACCAAATGGACAGGACAATATAGCTCAGGTGGTAATGTTTATTATACCATCTCCAATGAATATAGCGTTGATAACACTTTACACGGCGTTGCTGTAGAAACCACGATTACCGCACAGCAAGATTTGACCAATGTTAAATTTGCGACTGCAATTGATCCAGATCCAGATGGTTTTATTCCACCAGCTGGGAATACAGGCAGCTATTTTGAGACCCTTAACCAACGTGGTGATAGTAGCCAAGGTCTTGCAGAACAAGATTGGGTATATGCCACAGGTCCTTCAACTCAGAATATGCTTGGCATTTTTTCTGAATCTAAATACACACATGACACATCAGTTCTTAGAAATTGGTCTGTAGATCCTGATAATTATCTTCAAGGGTTAGATAACAAACAAGTAGGTGACTTCGCAATTGGTATGGGCTTTGAGATTGGTGATTTAAAAGCCCAACAATCTGCAGTGATTGATTATGCTTATTTGTTTGGCTTTCCAACCAATCCTCAGCCACCAGTGATCGAGCAATGGACCAATATTGATTTACGCGAAACATATTATCAAAGTACCAAACTAAATGGTTCAACAACTTATAATGAAGCTTTAGGTGTCAACGTTCGCCCAATTTTTGAGGGTGGTACATTAAAAGTAGATCATGGGCCGTACTCAGGTTTTTACAGTAATAATTTTACTATTAATGACTTAGGTGGACGCATTGATGCCAATGGCAAAGAAAGCCGTTATAAAGGCATATTCAGCAATGCCGCTGGTACAAACCAATCAGGCAACTTCTATATTTCAGATGCGACTAACCAAAATGGTCGCGTCGTGTTTGAGGGTGAAAATACCTATACAGGTCAAACCACTATTGAAAATGCCACTTTAGCACTTAAAGAAAATGGCGATCTGCGCTATAGCAGTGGTGTACATTTAGATGATGCAGCTGCACGCTTTGAAATTGCCGAATTAAAGAACCCTGCGACTCAAATTCAAGATCTAAGTAGTACAGCAGGCACTGTATTTACTGGAGATAAAGTACTCATTGCAGGTACTCAACGTGACACCACTTTTGCAGGGCAATTTACGGGTCAAGGTGGCTATCATAAAGTCGGAACAGGCACCCAACATATTACAGGGCAAAGCCAAGCTTTTGCTGGTGTCACTAATATTGCACAAGGTACTTTACGTGTAGACGGTTTACTCAACAACCAAGCGCTTAATGTTTTAAATGGTGCAACTTTGAGTGGACAAGGTTTTGTTGGCGGTTTAGTCACAGGTGAAGCAGGTTCATTTATTGATCCAAATGGTCGTGACTTTGGCCGTTTAACATTAATGAATGACTATGTTGGTCAAGCCGACTCTAATATCTTGATTCAAACTGTGCTTGGCAATGACAACAGTGCAACAGATGTTCTTGCAATTCAAGGCAACACCATAGGCACAGCCAGCGTACAAGTTGAAAACATGGGTGGTCGAGGTGACTATACCCAGCAAGGTATTAAAGTGATTGATGTTGACGGTCAATCTGATGCTAAGTTTACCCTTGCCAATGGTCCAATTAAAGTCAATGCTTTTGAATATAATCTTTTGCAAAACAGCCCAGCTGATGCAAATGATGGCGATTGGTACTTATACAGCACCTATCGAGCAGGAATTGGTAACTATATTTCAACTTTATCTTCTAATATTGAAACGGGGCTAACCACCATTTCGTCGTTGTATCAACGTATTGGCAGTCCTTATGAACCCGATGTGAACTATAAAACCACATGGGGGCGTTTGCTTGGTAATAGCGTGAATAAAAATGGTGAAAAGCAATTTGACTATAACCAATACAGTATGGGTTATCAGCTAGGTGGTGAATACTTAGCCATTGAAAAAGAAAAATCAAAACACCGCTTTGGTTTAATGAACCACTTTATTCATGCCAATGCCAAAACTTATGACAATGAACGTTTAAAATTAGGCTTAGGTCATCAAAATAGTTCAATTGATACCGACAGCTTTGGTTTTGGTGCTTATTACACGGCCACCTTTAACAACAATCTGTATTTAGATTTAGTCACTCAAATGAACTATATCGAAAATTCAATTGAGGTGGCTGATGAACCCGATTTCACATGGGAAGCATGGCAAAGTGCCAGTTCAATTGAATTAGGTCGTTCATTTAATTTTAATGAAAGCACCAAGATTGAACCACAAGCACAATTGTCTTATATCTATACCACCTATCGTGACACCCAAGATGCTTATTCTAAGGTCATTGCAGACAGCACCAGTAGTGTGATTGCACGTTTAGGTACACAGGTGAATCATCACTTTAACTATAAAGAACGCCCTGCAAGCGTCTATGGTTTACTCAATTACAAACATGAGTTTGCCCCAGATCATGAATTACGTTTGGTGTCTTTAACCGACAACTCAGAAACTCATTTAAAAGAGAGTTATGAAGAAAGTTCAATTGAGGCAGGCTTAGGTATTCAGGTGCAGTTGGAAAATTTATATTACGTTTATGGTGATGTCCGCCATAGCACAGATGTACAAGGCGATAGTGACCAAACCCAAGTAAGTATTGGTATTAAAGGTCGTTTCTAAGCTGTTTTAAATTAAAAAATGCTGCCTTGGCAGCATTTTTTTATATATTGTTTATTTCAGCCAAGCAATTTGCTGAGGTGTGACATCTAATTGAATGGTCTGCTCAATTTTTGCCGTCTTTAAATCAATTTGATAGATTGATTTTTGCAGGCTATCACTCACAAACAATTGATCCTTTTCACCATGCATGGCCAGTTGTGCCTGAGCAATTGCGCGAGAGTCGGCTGCAAAAATTTGTAGGGTATGTATAACCTGCCATGTGCTGCTATCTAAAATATGTAAGGTGCCGAGGCTATCTAAAATTACAAAATATTGCCCACTGCTGCTAAAGCTTTGTTTTAAGCGTTTTAGCGCTTTGCTCGTCCATGCAACTTGATCAACTTGCTGGGTGTGTGGATTTATAATCAATAAATCTTGCTCGGTTGAAGCAATAGCAACGATATCTTGTACTTTTTCATGCCCCACTAAAGTGCCAATACGTGCTTGGGTTGGAATTTTACTGTCAATAAAGCTTTGCCCTTGTTGCTCTACCAACAACACGCCATCTTGACAACCAAACGCTGTAAAATTTTGGTTAGATGCGGCACCATGTAAGCCCGGACAAGATTCAGTTAAAGTTTGCTCAACATGATAATGATTGCCATGCTGTAAATAGCTTTTAACCATACTCAACTGTGTTTGTCCTTCGGGTAGATAACTGCTAAGTACCATCTCACCGCGTGGCTCAGCTACACCATGATGTTTATACGGCAAACGCTGCGAAGTGACCTTAGCATTGGCAATATCTTGATCGGTAAACACATCAAACTTAGAACCTTGCGTTTCATTACCATCATAAAAAACCGCAGCTTGGCCATTAAATTGACGATAATGTGTTGGTGAACCACCAGCTAAACGATAGTTTAACAAGCCCCTTTGAGCCGCACCAAAAAAGCTGACATCACCTAGCTCACGATCCATGATGACCGCATATCCATAACTTGGGCTGCTATATAGTGCCGATGGCAATGCCTTTAATGCTGTATTAAAGATATGGGTATTGTCTTGTAGCTGATACACAGCCAATGCTGCACGTTGATTATCTTGGCTAACCACTGCCAAATGCCCGACCCCAAGCTCAGGCTTAGGTTTTTCTTGAACATTTGGTTCACTAGAAGAATCTCCTCCCCCACCACATGCGCTAATCAAAGCAGTTAACGTGATTAAGCCAATAAGACGTAGCGTTTGCATATTTCCCTCAATGTTTGTCTTGTTTATTTTTGAAACGTTATAACATAACATCTACAATTTACCAATCACTAACATCAAACTGCTGTTTAAGGAATTGGCTTTTCCGTGGAAACCTTTGCCACTCCCCTGCAAAATCCTTATACTTAAGGGCAATTTTTTTCTAATTTTAACTGGATGACCATGAGTCGCGCCATATCGCATATTGATACTTTCCAAGGCTTAATTTTAGCCTTACAAAACTATTGGGCCGAGCAAGGCTGCGTTGTTTTACAACCATACGACATGGAAATGGGCGCAGGGACATTCCACACTGCAACTTTCCTACGCGCGTTAGGCCCTGAAACATGGAACGCGGCTTATGTACAACCATCACGTCGTCCTAAAGATGGTCGTTATGGCGAAAACCCAAACCGTTTGCAACACTACTACCAATTCCAAGTAGTATTAAAACCAAACCCAGACAACATTCAACAGTTGTATCTTGACTCTTTAAAAGCCATTGGTATTGACCCGCTTGTACACGACATCCGTTTTGTAGAAGACAACTGGGAATCTCCAACTTTAGGCGCTTGGGGTCTTGGTTGGGAAGTGTGGCTCAACGGTATGGAAGTAACTCAGTTTACGTACTTCCAGCAAGTCGGTGGTATTGAGTGCTACCCAGTGACTGGCGAAATCACGTATGGTTTAGAACGTCTTGCAATGTACTTGCAAGGCGTTGATTCTGTATATGATCTTGTTTGGACCAAAGGTCAATTTGGCACTGTGACTTATGGCGATGTGTTCCATCAAAATGAAGTTGAGCAATCAACTTATAACTTTGAATATGCACCAGTCGACAAGATGTTCGAATTATTCGACTTCTATGAAGCTGAAGCAACGCGTTTAATCGAGGCTGAACTTCCACTTCCTGCCTACGAACAAGTGATCAAAGCATCACATAGCTTTAACTTACTTGATGCTCGTGGCGCGATTTCAGTCACTGAACGTCAGCGTTATATTTTACGTGTACGTACTTTGGCACGTTCAATTGCCACCAGTTATGTAGCAGCGCGTGCCAAACTTGGTTTCCCAATGGCTGAACCTGAATTACGTGATGAAGTGTTAGCGCAGTTAAAAGCACAAGTTGAAGCGGAAGCTGCTCAAGCAGAAAAATCAGCGGAGAACAAATAATGTCTAAACATACTGTTTTATTTGAGCTTGGCTGTGAAGAACTTCCACCAAAAAGCTTAAAAAAATTACGTGATGCATTAACTGCTGAAACTGTAAAAGGCTTAAAAGATGCAGGTCTTGCATTCGATTCTATCGAAGCTTATGCAGCACCACGTCGTCTTGCACTTAAAATCGTAAACGTAGATGGCGCGCAGGCAGACACACAAAAACGTTTTGACGGTCCTGCAAAACAAGCTGCGTTTGATAGCGATGGCAACCCAACTAAAGCACTTGAAGGCTTTATGCGTGGTCAAGGCATCACTGTAGATCAAGTGACAACTTTCCAAGCAGGTAAAGTTGAAAAAGTTTGTTACTTAAAAGACGTCAAAGGTCAAAGCTTAGACGTGCTTTTACCGCAAATTTTACAAGCAGCTTTAGACAACCTACCAATCGCTAAACGTATGCGTTCTGCAGCAAGCCGTACAGAATTTGTACGTCCTGTAAAATGGGTGGTGTTGTTAAAAGACAACGATGTGATTGATGCAACCATTCAAGATCTTCAAACTAGTAACGTAACTTTCGGTCATCGTTTCCATGCACCTGAAGCCATTACTTTAACGCATGCTGACGAATACTTAAGCAAGCTAAAAGCAGCTTACGTTGTGGCTAACTTTGAAGAGCGCCAAGCCATTATTGATGGTCAAGTCAAAGCATTGGCTGATGAAGTGAATGCCATTGCGATTGTACCAAGTGATTTACGTGACGAAGTAACAGCATTGGTTGAATGGCCAGTTGCGCTTCGTGCAAGCTTCGAAGAACGCTTCCTTGCCGTTCCTCAAGAAGCATTGATCACCACCATGCAGGACAACCAAAAGTACTTCTGCTTAGTGAACAGTGACAATAAACTTCAACCTTACTTCATTACTGTGTCTAACATTGAGTCGAAAGACCCGACACAAATTATTGAAGGTAACGAGAAAGTTGTTCGTCCACGTTTGTCGGATGCTGAATTCTTCTTCTTACAAGACCAAAAACAACCGCTTGCTTCTCGTAAAGAGAAATTGGCAAACATGGTCTTCCAAGCAGAATTGGGTACGCTTTGGGATAAATCGACACGTATTGCAAAACTCGCTGTTGCTTTAGCACCAATTACAGGTGCAAAAGCGGAAGATGCTGAAAAAGCGGCTCTTCTTGCAAAATGTGACTTAACCTCTGAATTAGTGGGTGAATTCCCTGAACTTCAAGGTATTGCGGGGACTTACTACGCACGTCTTGAAGGCGAAAATACTGAAGTTTCTGAGTCTTTAGGTGAGCAGTATTTACCTAAGTTTGCAGGTGACGTTTTACCAAAAACCAAAACAGGTACAACGATTGCACTTGCAGACCGTTTAGATACTTTGACGGGTATTTTTGGTATTGGTCAAGCGCCTACAGGTTCTAAAGATCCGTTTGCACTGCGTCGTTCTGCAATTGGTATTTTACGTCTAGTGACTGAAAACGAGCTTGATGTGTCGATTGAAGACCTGATCAAACTCGCACTTGTTGCATATGGCGATGTATTGAAAGATCACGACAAGACACTAAATGATGCCGTTGCATTCTTAGAAGGTCGTTACCGTGCGAAATACGAAGACCAAGGCGTTGCTGTAGATGTAATTCAAGCGGTTCAAGCGTTGTCACCAAAATCTCCTCTTGATTTTGATAAGCGTGTAAATGCAGTAAATCACTTCCGCGCATTGCCTGAAGCGGCTGCTTTGGCTGCTGCTAACAAGCGTGTTGCCAATATCTTAGCTAAAGAAGCTGCACCTGAAGGAAACGTCGTTGAAGCTAACTTGGTTGAAGATGCTGAAAAAGCATTGTTCGCTGAACTTGCGAAAATCACGCCTGTGGTTGAGCCATTATTTGCTGCCAAAGACTACACTGCTGCACTGTCTGCGCTTGCTGCACTTCGTGCGCCAGTCGATGCATTCTTTGACGGTGTAATGGTGATGGCTGATGATGCAAACTTGAAATCAAACCGTTTGTTGATGCTTGCTCAGCTTCGTGACTTGTTTACCAAAGTGGCTGATATTTCAGTGTTACAGCACTAAAATTTAGCTTAATAAAAAACCCGCTTTAGAGCGGGTTTTTTTACATTGATCATATGACTTTTAATTCAATTAAATTTGGAATTTTATGCCTCTTGGCTTTCTCAACAATCCGATAC
Organism: uncultured Acinetobacter sp.; assembly: GCF_947624825.1. Classification (GTDB taxonomy): domain Bacteria; phylum Pseudomonadota; class Gammaproteobacteria; order Pseudomonadales; family Moraxellaceae; genus Acinetobacter. Next base: position 553 of record NZ_CANQLZ010000078.1, on the reverse strand, counting down.
AATGCCTGTTTTTATTTTATGGATCTTAGGGGTAAAGGATATGAAAAAGTTAATTTTAGCAGCAACACTGTCGATTGTCGCATTAGGTCAAACTGGTTGTTCAGCAGTGATGGCAGCAAAACAACCAAAGAAAAAAGATTTATCAGTTTTGGCTGTCGGTATGCCACGTAGTGCAGTGATTGCTGAATTGGGTGCACCGATTGCAACTGAATCAAAAAATGGTAAACGTGTAGATGTATTCTCTTTCACTCAAGGCTATAGCACTGCAAACCGTGTGAGCCGTACTATTTTCCATGGTGTTGCAGATGTTGCAACTTTAGGTCTTTGGGAAGTCGTTGGTACACCTGCTGAAGCAGCATTTAATGGTAAAAAAGCAGCTTTTGAAATTGTATATAGCAGCAATGATTCTGTTGAAGTTGTAAAAAAATTACAGTAATTAGATAAAGAGTTTTAATCCTGAAATAGTTTATCTTTCCTATGAACCGTACCGGGTTTGTCGGAGACTTTTTATTTAAGTTAGGCCACCTGACCTAACGGGTTAATCTTATCATAG
>NZ_CANQLZ010000077.1 GCF_947624825.1 uncultured Acinetobacter sp. | reverse complement strand
AGGTTATGCGTGGCAATCCAGAAGTTGTTGAGTACTTAAATATGTTAATTGGCGGCGAACTTGCAGCGCGTGACCAATATTTAATTCATTCACGTATGTATGAAGATTGGGGCTTAACTAAAATCTTCGAACGTATTGATCATGAAATGCAAGAAGAAGCACAGCATGCTGATGCCATTATTCGTCGTGTCTTATTTTTAGAAGGTACGCCAAATATGCAACGTGAAGACATTAATGTCGGTACAGATGTATTAACGTGCTTAAAAGCTGATTTAGCACTTGAGTACGAAGTACGTGAAAAATTGGCTACAGGTGTAAAACTGTGTGAAGACAAAGGCGATTACATTACTCGTGATTTATTGCGTCAGCAAATGTCAGACACCGAAGAAGACCATACGTATTGGTTAGAAAAACAACTACGTTTAATTGAATTGATTGGTTTACCTAACTATATTCAATCACAAATGTAATAAAAAAAGCCGCAATATGCGGCTTTTTTTTATGGCTTAAAGCTTAGAACTTTTTAAAGCCACGGTTTAAACCAGATGGTTTACGACCGGCATCATCACGGTCACGACGATCATCACGACGTTCGCCACGCTCACGCGGTGGAATAGATGGTGTTGCAGTTGGATCATTGTCACGGCGTTGTTGACGTAAGAAACCGCCACGACGTGCATTGAGTGGTTTATCTTGCATACGTTCGGTACGGCGTTTTGCCATACCGTATAGACCGGTACCTTGACGTGGTTTTAATTCCACTGACTTGGTTAAGTTGTCGATATCGTTTTTATCAAGTTCAATCCAACGACCAGTACGTAATTCACGCGGTAAAATTACCGTGCCATAACGGGTACGTAATAAACGGCTGACTTTTAAACCTTGTGATTCAAAGATACGACGTACTTCACGGTTACGACCTTCTTTTACTACTACTTGATACCAACGGTTAATCCCTTCACCGCCAATTTCAGAGAACGATTCAAATTTTGCAGGACCGTCATCTAACACCACGCCTTTGAGCATGTTGTTTTTAAGTTGTGGCGTGACTTCACCCATGACACGAACCGCGTATTCACGCTCAATTTCGTTAGACGGATGCATTAAGCGATTGGCCAATTCACCATCGTTAGTGAACAACAACAAACCGGTTGAGTTAATATCAAGACGACCGACCATTACCCAACGATCGCCCGCTAAGCTTGGTAAATTGTCAAATACGGTCGGACGCTTTTCAGGGTCGTTACGCGAACAAATTTCGCCTTCTGGTTTGTAGTAAATTAACACACGACGACGAATTTCATCTTCGATTTGGAACTGCACCTTACGACCATCGATACGAAGCTCATCGGTTGGCTCAATACGTTCACCGACTTGGGCCACTTGACCGTTGACACTTACACGACCTGCGGCAATGACTTCTTCCATATAACGGCGAGAACCCAAACCAACACGTGCCAGTACCTTTTGCAATTTTTCACTCATGACAGCATAACCTTAGAAATTATCACAACAGTCCACCTATTTATGCGCTTAATGCCGGAACATTAAGTGCCATAAAAGCTTCCTTGGCATCCTGTAGGGGAGGCAATTGATCTAAGGAATTTAGACCAAATGCATTTAAAAATTGAGGCGTCGTAACCAACAACGCCGGTTTACCAGGGAGTTCACGAAAACCAGACTCTTTGATCCAGTTCCAATCAAATAATGTGCGTAATACTTGGCTATTATTTGACACTCCACGAATTTGTTCAATATCAGCTCGGGTCACTGGTTGATGATAAGCAATCACAGCAAGTATTTCGAGCAAAGATGGTGACAGACGAATTGGTCGTTCTGGCCATGCTTGTGTAATGATCGGTTGATACTGAGCACGTACCTGAAAACGGAAACCTTGTGCAGTTTCAACAAGTTCAATCGATCGGCCGTGTTGTAACACAGCAAGTTGTTGTAAATGCTGACGAATATCAGCGCTAGAATATGTATTGCCAAGGGCTTGTTGTAAACGCGCCACAGACATTGGGGTATCACTTGCAAAAATTAAGGCTTCAAGCGACAGTAAAAGGTCTGGCTGTTGGTCAATTTCACTCATGGCTTGCACCCTTGAATCTGTAAGCTTGCAGTTGCACCATCTTGTACAATCTGCAATTTTTGCTGACGGATCAATTCAAGAATGGCCATAAAACTCACCACCATCCCCATACGTCCTTGCCGAGCGAGCAATATTTCTTCAAATTTAAGTACTTGACCCAAAGCGAGTTTTTGCTCAATAAACGCCATACGCTCTTCTAGCAACACAGCTTCGGGTTTCACTTCATGGATAATCGGTTCAGGGCGCGTAAAAACACACAACATGGCATCACGTAAGGCAGTAGCTGAAAACCCTTGCATCAGGTCATCTAAACTTTCGGATTTGCCAATATGGGCGGGGAAAGTGTCGCGCTCTAACACCGACATACCGCCTAAGCGTTCTGCTGCTTGTTTAATACTTAAATAGGTTTCTAAACGTTCGACTAAATCTGGTTTAGGGTCTTTTTCTAAATGGATTTTACTGGCTTTTGGTAGCAATAAACGTGATTTTAAATCGGCAAGTAATGCCGCCATCACTAAATAATCAGCAGTCAGCTCAATATTTAAGCTTTTCATACTTTCAATATAAGACAGGTATTGATTGGCAATTGGGGCAATATCAAGTTGTAGTAAATTAAAACCGTTTTTTTGAATCAAATAAATTAAAAAGTCGAGTGGTCCTTCGAAATGCTCAAGCAAGATTTCAAATGCAGCAGGAGGAATATATAAATCCTCAGGAATCGTCTCTTGCCACTCATCCAAAACGCGGATGTGCGACTGATGTACCAAAGCAGGTTGGACAGATGGATTCATTACAGTTATAAGCCACGCGAATTTTCAAAGGCATGAAAACATTATTTCAACAAAAAGGGAGGTTGAAATAACAAAATACAAGAATATGCCTAGTGTAAAGCAAAAGTGCCCATGAAGAAATTATTTCCACGGGCAAATCTGTAAAAAGTGACGAAATAAATCGCGAATCTGTATTTGTGTGATGTTTATAGTAATTTAAAGTGGCTTCTAAATTAAAAAGCGCTGTAAAAATCAGCAATTTATCTCAAGATGAGATTTAAGCTTATTCAAAGGCAGACACATCACCGGCGCCCTGACGCAGCACCACCGGATAATCACCGGACAAATCAATTACGCTAGTGGTGGTGAGTGTGCCAAAGCCACCATCAATTAATACATCAATACGTTTGCCGATCTGCATCTCAATCTCATAGGGGTCATCTAAAGGCTCGCTTTGACCGGGTAAAATTAAGGTGGACGTGAGTAAAGGCTCGCCTAATTCTTTGAGCAACAATTGGCAAATCGGATTGGTTGGAATGCGTAAGCCAATGGTTTTCTTTTTAGGATGCATTAACCGCTTAGGTACTTCGCTGGTGGCGGGTAAAATAAAAGTGCTGATGGCAGGGGTATTGTTTTTGAGTAAACGGTACATAGCATTGTCTACCCGAGCGTAGGTGGCAATGTCGGATAAATCGCAACATAAAATCGCATACTGATGCTTGGCATCGAGTTGACGAATTTGCGCAATGCGTTCCATCGCGGCTTTGTTACCAATTTGACAGCCAATGGCATAAGCGGCGTCAGTGGGATAAACCACCACGTCGCCGGCACGAATGCGTTCAACCGCTTGGCTGATTAAACGTGGCTGTGGGTTGTCAGGATGAATTCGAAGATGCAGCATAGGTTTCTCCCAATATTGTTGTGTTTATCAAGCAGCCGCATTTTAAACGGCGAGCAGGGAATGGTATCCATTATGCGCGTGAAAGCAGGTCGGTCGCTAGCATCAGATTGTTTTAATCGAGGTCGCTACGTAAAAATTCTGTACTTTGTAAGCTTTTGCCACCTCGGGTACACAAACAAATGCATTCAATAAAGTGTGCTGCATCACGTGGTAATTTGGCCTCACCACTCAAATAACGCTGCACTTGTGCATATACATTGTCTTTAAAGTGACTGCCGTCACCACCATCGCCGGTTAAATTATCTAAAGACACCCGAAACTTGCGATTAAAGGCTTTGGCAAACATCCATTCAATGGCTTGTGGCTTAATTTCAACCTGCTCAAACAGTGCTTGTTGCTGTTGTGTTCTGCCATCGGGTGCGTACCAATAGCCTAAATCCGGTAGTTTGCGCCGTGCATCCCCTGCAATGGTCCAATGACTAATTTCATGTAAAGCACTGTTAAAAAAGCCATGTGCAAATTGAATTTCTGCATAACTATCTGATGTTTCAGGGAAATATTCTGGTTCAAAATCACCTTTGACTAAACACACATTTAAGTGGGAAAACCAGTGATTAAAGTGTAAGATAAGCCAATCTACCTGTTGAGCTTCAGTTTGCAGATGAATCCAAGGTGCGAGTTGCACGCGGTCTACGGAATCAGTCGAACTTGAACGAGTAGGAGAGTTTAACTGTAATGAAGTTGTGACTTCAGGCTGCAATTGCAACTGCTGCATGACTTGTATTACCCAAATGATCTGTCTGAATAAGTGCAAAATTGTATCTTAATCTTTGACAGAGTACTTATGAATTTGTAGAATTGCCGCCTTAATTATGTCAGCAAATACCTTTCCGGCACAGATTGAGCCGTTTAAATGGGCTGAACAAGGCTTTACATGGTCAGGTCATCTGCCATTGTCGCGTTTTGTTCGTATTGCCCGTGAAGCTGTTGGATCAATTGATGATCAATTGATTAACATAGACTGTAAGCTATCAATGGATGCGTATCATCGCATTGTTTGGTTAGATGGCAGTGTTGAAACAAAAGTCCCAATGGAGTGCCAACGTTGTTTGGAAGCCGTTGAGATTCCTCTTGTTTTAGATTTTCATTTAGCTTTATTCGATGATGAGTCACTGATAGAGCGCTTGGATGAGGATGCTGATTTCATCGTTTTAGGTGAAAGTGAAGCAACGACCAAAGGTTCATACGATGCACCTGCGACCGCTGATTTACTGGCACTGATAGAAGATGAATTGTTATTGTTGTTGCCGTTGTCGCCTAAGCATGATGCTTGCGAACATCAGCACCAACCTGCCATTCAAGAGATTGTCGAAGAAAAACGTGATAATCCGTTTGATGTTTTGTCAAGTTTGAAAGGTAAACTTAACTAAATCGTGTTATACTATTTGGTTAAGACAACTGAATTTGTTCTGATCCATTTTTTCGATATTTGTAAGGAGCCATCATGGCCGTTCAGCAAAACCGTAAAAGTCGCTCTCGCCGTGACATGCGCCGTTCACATGACGCTTTAACCGAGAATGCATTAACTGTAGACCAAGCTACTGGCGAGACTCACCGTCGTCACCACGTATCTAAAGATGGTATCTACCGTGGTCGTCAATTATTCGCTAAAGCATCTGCTGAATAATTGTTGATGCATTAAGCTTTGAGCTTAGTGGAAAAAATGGGAGCGTTAAGCTCCCTTTTTTTGTGCCTATTTTTGTTGTATTTGGCAATTACCAAAGCCTTTTTTAAGTGTTAAATTCGCGTCCATCTAAGCTAAAAACAACATGAAAGGATTTTTCTATGTCGGTAAATCGACTTGATCAAGCCGCTCAAGCATCTCAAACTGCATTTGTTTTCCCTGGTCAGGGTTCACAAAAAGCAGGCATGCTTGCGGATTTAGCTGCCCAATTCCCTGTGATCCAAGAGACCTTCCAAGAAGCTTCAGATGCATTGGGTTTTGATCTTTGGCACATTGCTCAAAGCGGTGAAGGCATTAACGACACCCAATACACCCAACCTGTGTTATTGACGGCAAGTATTGCACTTTGGCGCTTATGGTTACAGTTAGGTGGTGTAGCACCTAAATTTTTAGCGGGTCATTCACTCGGTGAATACAGTGCTTTGGTGGCAGCTGAGAGCTTAAATTTAGCTGATGCGGCAAAATTGGTGCACTTACGTGGTCAATTAATGCAAGCTGCTGTACCACAAGGTGTAGGCGCAATGGCGGCAATTTTAGGCTTTGAAGATGCCAAAGTTGTTGAATTGTGTGCACAAATTTCTGCACAAGATTTAGGTTCAGTTGAAGCTGCTAACTATAACTCCAATGGTCAGGTGGTGGTAGCCGGTACTAAAGCTGCAGTAGATGCTTTAATTGCATTGGTCAAAGAGAATTCAGGTAAAGCGATTGCCTTACCGGTATCTGTGCCGTCGCATTGTTCATTGATGAAACCTGCAGCTGAAAAGTTTGCTGATGCCCTGGCACAAACTGCCATTGAACTACCACGTATTCCTGTTATACAAAATGTCAATGCCAGTGCAGCGGCATCGATTGCAGAGTTACGTCAGGCACTTACAGCGCAGTTATATGAGTCGGTGCAATGGACCAAGACCATGCAGGTTTTTGAGCAAGCCGGTATTCATTATCTTGCAGAATGTGGTCCGGGCAATGTCTTGACCAATCTTGCTAAACGCTTACCAAATATAGAAAAAGCACTTCCGCTTGATACTCAAGCGCGAATTGAAGATGCATTAAACGCCGTTTTAGTGGCAGAAGGGAAAGTTGCATGACACAAGAGCGTAAAATTGCCTTAGTTACCGGTGCAAGCCGTGGGATTGGCGCTGCAATTGCAGAAAAACTCATTCAAGATGGTTTTTTTGTTGTAGGTACAGCCACCTCTGAAAGTGGCGCAGAAAAATTAACCGCACAATTTGGCGACAACGGTGCAGGTCGCGTACTTGATGTACGTGATGGCGCTGCGATTGATGCTTTGGTCACAGATATTGAACAAAATTTTGGTTCGGTATTAATTTTAGTGAACAATGCAGGTATCACGAAAGACAACCTTTTGTTACGTATGTCTGAAGATGATTGGGATGATATCCTCAATATTCATTTAAAAGCTGTTTATCGTCTATCAAAACGTGTGCTTAAAGGCATGACCAAAGCGCGTTTCGGTCGCATTATTAATATTAGCTCTGTGGTTGCACATTTTGCCAACCCAGGTCAGTCAAACTACTCAGCTGCAAAAGCGGGTATGGAAGCATTTAGCCGCAGTCTTGCCAAAGAAATGGGCAGCCGTCAAATTACGGTGAACTCTGTGGCACCGGGCTTTATTGCAACTGAAATGACTGAGCAGCTCAGTGAAGAAATTCGTAAGAAAATGAGTGATCAAGTGGCACTTAACCGTTTAGGTGAGCCACAAGATATTGCGAATGCAGTAAGTTTCTTGGCTTCTGATCAGGCAAGTTACATTACTGGTAACGTACTCCATGTCAATGGTGGTTTGTACATGAATTAATTGATTCATGGATAAACTTTCAAATTTGACAAGATTCAATTACACTTAACCGCAAATTAAAAACGCTACAAAGCATTGAGGAGAATTCCTGTGAGCGATATCGAACTACGCGTAAAACAAGCAGTTGCAGAACAACTTGGTATCAAAGTTGAAGACATCAAAAACGAAGCATCTTTTATGGATGATTTAGGTGCTGACTCTTTAGACTTAGTTGAACTTGTAATGTCTTTCGAAAACGATTTTGACATCACAATTCCTGATGAAGATTCTAACGAAATCACAACTGTACAATCTGCTATTGACTATGTTTCTAAGAAACTTGGTTAATTGCTGATTTAAGCATTTGCTTAAAAAAAGCCACTCATTTGAGTGGTTTTTTTATTTACATAACTTAACCGATTACTACCAAACACTAGCATTATGCTTGGGCAATTTTGAGTATAAAAATAAAGCACATTACAACCAACAATAACAATTGGAGTAACACATGGGTTTATTTGATTTTATTAAAGGTATTGGTAAAAAGAATACAGCAGAACCACAACCACAGCCACAGCATGCTGAGCCAAGTGAACCTTCTGCACAAGAAGTGGCTAACCAATTATTGGGTTTAGTGAAAAGTTTGGGCTTAGGAGTCGAGGGCTTATCGATCACTTATAATGGTGCCTCCGATTTAGCCACCATTAAAGGACAAGTTAAAAGCCAAGCTGATAAAGAAAAAATTGTGCTTGCGGTAGGCAACGTCGATCATGTAGCGCAAGTCGATGATCAAATGACAGTTGCTGAACCTGCACCTGAGAGTCAATTTTATACAGTGCAATCTGGTGATAACTTGTCTAAGATTGCTAAGCAATATTATGGCGATGCCAATCAGTATAATAAGATTTTTGAGGCTAATCGCCCATTACTCAAAGATGCCGATGATATTTATCCTGGGCAAGTGTTACGTATTCCTGCTTAAAACTTAAAATAAAAAAGAGAGGTTTAATCCCTCTCTTTTTTTGCATAAAATAATTTTTTTATTATTTAGAAGAATAATTAAATAATTAATAGACCTCTTGCGAAAGTAAAAAATTGTTTATACTAGTCCCATGAAATATGAAAATTTAACTAGATTTAATGA
>NZ_CANQLZ010000076.1 GCF_947624825.1 uncultured Acinetobacter sp. | reverse complement strand
AATTTTAATCGATTGTGTTTTTTAAGCCAAACAAGCACGTTTTATAATGATACAATGCTGAGTTTAGATTTTCTCCTTGGCTGCCATCATGGTTGCCTATTTATATAGTTAGGACGAGCAATGACTGATAATGCAACGATCTTGCAGAATGTACCAGTAGGCAAAAAAGTAGGTATCGCTTTCTCTGGTGGTCTAGATACTTCAGCTGCACTTTTGTGGATGAAACAAAAAGGCGCTGAACCTTATGCGTATACCGCAAACTTAGGTCAGCCAGACGAAGATGATTACGATGCGATTCCAAAGAAAGCTGAGGCCTATGGCGCAGTTAAAGCTCGCTTAGTGGACTGCCGTTTACAGCTTGCATTAGAAGGTATTGCAGCAATTCAATGTGGCGCATTCCACATCTCAACCGGTGGTATGCCGTATTTTAACACTACACCCTTAGGTCGTGCGGTAACAGGTACCATGCTTGTGACTGCCATGAAAGAAGATGACGTCAATATTTGGGGTGACGGCTCGACTTATAAAGGCAACGACATTGAACGTTTCTACCGTTACGGTTTGCTAACCAACCCTGCGCTTAAAATTTATAAGCCTTGGTTAGACCAAACCTTTATTGATGAATTAGGCGGCCGTGCAGAAATGTCACAGTTCCTCATCGACAACGGTTTTGACTACAAAATGTCAAAAGAAAAAGCCTATTCAACAGATTCAAACATGTTGGGTGCAACACATGAAGCGAAAGATTTAGAATATCTTGACGCTGGCATCAAAATCGTTGAGCCAATCATGGGCGTTGCCTTCTGGAAAGATGACGTAGACGTAAAAGCTGAAGAAGTTTCTATTACGTTTGAAGAAGGCTTCCCTGTTGCAATCAACGGTCAGCGCATTGAAGATCCAGTTGAATTTATCTTAGAAGCAAACCGTATCGGTGGCCGCCACGGTCTAGGTATGTCGGATCAAATTGAAAACCGTATCATCGAAGCGAAATCGCGTGGTATTTATGAAGCTCCAGGTATGGCATTGCTTCACATTGCTTATGAGCGCCTTGTGACTGGTATTCATAACGAAGATACCATTGAACAATACCGTATCAACGGTTTACGTTTAGGTCGCCTACTTTACCAAGGTCGTTGGTTTGACTCTCAAGCACTTATGCTACGTGAAACGGCTCAGCGTTGGGTGGCTAAAGCGGTTACAGGTACTGTAACTTTAGAACTTCGTCGTGGTAATGACTACACGATTATGAACACTGAATCTGAAAACCTGACCTATGAAGCTGAACGCTTAACCATGGAAAAAGGCGATTCAATGTTCTCTCCAATGGATCGTATTGGTCAATTAACCATGCGTAACTTGGATATTACTGATACACGTCAAAAATTAGGCATTTACACCAACTCAGGTTTATTGGCTGTAGGTACAAGTTCTGCTGTGCCACAATTAAAAGACAAAAACTAAGTTTTGGTTGATTCAAAAAAACCGCTCAGCTGAGCGGTTTTTTTATGCCTAAAAACACAGCAACTACCGCCATATTGTCGCATTATTGGCTAAAAATCGGCTTTTGTTGCGCTTAAAGATTATCATTTGTGCATTTATAGATTATCATCGGAATTATTTTTTTGAAGTACAGCTGTGAATACGATTACTCTTCTTCAGCCAGATGATTGGCACGCTCACCTTCGCGACGGTTTATCTTTACAACGCACTGTGCCAGATTTAGCACGTCAATTCTCACGTGCGATTTGTATGCCAAACCTTGTGCCACCGGTTAAGACTGTAGAAGAAGCGATCAGCTATCGTGAACGCATTATGGCACATGTACCAGAAGGCTTAAATTTTGATCCGCGTATGGTGCTGTACTTCACCAATCAAACTTCACCAGATGAAGTTTTAAAAATCAAAAACTCACAACATGTAAACGCCATTAAGTTGTACCCTGCTGGTGCCACAACGAACTCTGACAACGGCGTAAGTGACATTGAAAAAGTCTACCATGTCATTGAAAAAATGGAAGAACACCAAGTTCCATTGTTATTGCATGGTGAAGTCACCCACAATCATGTCGATATTTTTGACCGTGAAAAACGTTTCTTAGATGAAGTATTAGCACCGCTTTTACAAAAATTCCCGAAACTAAAGTTAGTCTTAGAACACATTACGACAGCAGAAGCAGCTGAATTTGTGTTAGCGCAAGGCGAGCATGTGGCGGCTACGATCACCCCACAACATTTATTATTTAACCGTAATGATATGTTGGTCGGTGGTATTAAACCGCATTTTTATTGCTTACCTATTTTAAAACGTCAAACCCATCAAGCCAAATTGCTTGAAGTGGCCACCTCTGGCAATCCTCAATTTTTCTTAGGCACAGACAGTGCACCGCACTCGAAAAATGCCAAAGAAAATGCCTGTGGTTGTGCGGGTTGCTATAGCGCACCAACTGCAATTGAGTTGTATGCTCAAGCCTTTGACCAAGTGGGTAAAATTGAGCGTTTAGAAGGCTTTGCAAGCCATTTTGGTGCTGACTTCTATGGCTTACCACGTAATACTACAACGATTACTTTGGTCAAAGAAGAACAGACCATTCCTGAGAGTTTTGACTATTTGGATGGCGAAAAAATTATCCCACTTTATGCGGGTAAAACCATCCAGTGGAGAAAAGTGTGACACAAGAAACAGGACCTGTGATTGGTCAACGTTTCCGTGGTTTTTTACCTGTTGTTGTGGATGTCGAAACAGCAGGTTTTAACGCGCAAACCGATGCTTTACTTGAAATTGCGGCCATTCCAATTGTGTACGACGACAATGGCCAATTTGTACCAGGTCAAGCTTATCATGCCCATATTAATCCTTTTGAAGGAGCGAATTTAGATCGCCGTTCACTAGATTTTATTGGGGTTGATCCGTTTAACCCCATGCGTATGGCCATGGCTGAAGATGAAAAAACGGCATTAAAGCGTATTTTCAAATCAGTCAATGAAGTACGTCGTCAACAAGGCTGTACCCATGCCGTGTTGGTGGGTCACAACGCCCATTTTGACTTAGGCTTTTTACAAGCTGCGATTGCACGTACAGGCAGTAAAAACCAAAACCCATTTCATAGTTTTTCCGTATTTGATACGGTGACTTTAAGTGCGGTGATGTTTGGTCAAACTGTACTTGCTAAGTCATGTATTCAAGCGGGTATTGAGTTTGATGGCAAAGAAGCCCATTCTGCGTTATATGATACGCAAAAGACCGCTGAACTGTTTTGCTATATTTTAAACAAACTCGCACCACATTTACTTGACACTTTGGTGGCGGATCAATAAGATACCGCCATCTTCTAAACGTCCCTATCGTCTAGAGGCCTAGGACATCGCCCTTTCACGGCGGTAACCGGGGTTCGAATCCCCGTAGGGACGCCATCTATTTCTTGCTTTTATCTGTTTGACCTGTATAGAGCAATGAATTATCTTTTCTATCTAAATTGACTCTTATTTGCTGGCCTGTAAGCCTCACTGCTCATATAAAAAAATACCTATTTTGGGCTGATTGTTGATTCACAATGTCGCGCAATCATAAAATTTAAGTATGTTTAATTGAGTCGTTTTAGCCAAAAGCTAAATCTATTTCTCTCCCCTCCTTCAAAGCCTGTTGTACTTTTATCATCTCAAGCGAAATCACCACGCTTGAATTGTTCATAGCACATTATTGTGCTTTTTTTATGCCTTGTGTTTCACAAAGATAAAATATTGCCCATCATGAGGTAGAAAAGATCACAATCTTCAGTAAGATTGTTGCAATTGAGTTAAAATTTAATGATAATTACTCTCGTTTTCATTTGTATGTCTATTTCTCTATGCGCTTTTCGCCTTCTACTTTAACGACCGCAATACTCACAATTTTAACGACCTCTGCTTATGCCAATGATTCAAACGAACAACAAGAAAAAAATGTGGCTTTACTTCCCATTATTGTAAAAGCACAAGACAGCCAACCCTTAGGCAAAACAATTTATACAAAACAAGACTTAGAGCGCATTCCAAATAGTTCTAAAAATATAACCAATTTCTTAAAAATCAATCCAAATGTTCAATTTAGTCATGATCATCTAGCTGCAAGCGCCCAAGCCGATTTAAAACCTGCTGAAATTTCGATTCACGGGGCACAATCATTTCAAAATAAATTTGTCGTTAATGGTGTGAGCAATAGTAACTTATTAGACCCTATGGGTTCAGGTACGGCAACTTATGGTGGCATTACTGCAGGTTCACAAGGTGTGGCAATCAATACCGATTTGCTGTGTAATCTTGAAGTTTTAGACAGCAATGTCAGCGCAAAACATGGTGGATTTACCGGCGGTGTCATTCAAGCTGAAACCTGTGCACCAAATACAGAAATTGGCAAAATTCATGGCAGCGTCAGCTATGACTATACCGAAAGTGATTGGAACCGCTATCACTTAACCACTGATGCAGATCAAGGTTTATTTGAAGGTGAATCGACCCAATCCAACCAAAAAGAATATGTTCGACAAGGTATAAGTACTCATCTTTACGGCAAACTTTCAGAAGTCTATGCTTTTGATGCCTATGTATCACAACGTCAATCTAAAGTGCCTGTTGCTAGTGGATTACCCTCTCCGACCCAAATTGAACAAAAAAAATTAAATACCAATATTGGTGCAACACTGTATATCGACCCTCATGCACAAACCAACATGAAGATTGGCTTCACATTAGGCGATTTAGAAGACAATAGTTATGTTGATAAACGACGATATTCTCAAAGTACGACTCAAAATGAATCAGCATTAATGTTTGCTGCAATTGACCAGCAATACCTTTGGGGTCAATTAAAACAAAAATTAAATTATCAGCAAATTGATAACCATCGTACGTCTTCCTCGGATCGAGGGATCAATTGGATTTATGCTCCTGGCAGTAAAGATTGGGGTAATACTGAACAAGCATGGGAAGGTGCAACCTCAGCAGATATCGCCTTAAAACAAAACAGCATCAACTATGAATTAGACACCATATTAAATAGCTTTGATTTGGGCGACACCAAACATCAATTCAGTGCCGGTTTTGCTTATCATTATGATGCTGTAAAGTGGCAACGTAGCAAAGATTTCATAACCCACTATGCTGTCCCATCAGGACCCACCCAAAACTTATATGATTTAAATGGTCAATCATGCCAAGTCAATGATCCACTTTGTGATGAAAATACTACAGGTCCGGTCACCATCAATAAAGTGCCTACGGTCCTGAATGGTCAATATTTTGGTGGTGGTAGCTTATATAAAGCAGGTAAATTTGATGGCACATATCAACAAGCATCCCTGTATGTTGAAGATGCGATTGCTTGGCGTAATGTGAGTGCACGTTTAGGTGTGCGTGCTGATTATGATGAAGCAAATCGCAATTTAAATGTTGCACCACGTAGCAGTATTCGCTACCAACCTTTTTACAATGACAGCCTCACTTTCACATCAGGTTGGAACCGCTACTACAGTGCCCCAACTTATATGACTGACTTACGTCAATCCGTTACCTCTTTAGATTTCAACTTAAAGCGTGCTGATCAAAATTCCGAGTGGACCGAAAGTCCAAAAACAAGCTGGAACACTGATACTCTAAAACAAGATTTAAAAACACCATATGCCGATGAAATTGTATGGGGTATCAATAGCCAATTTAAAAATACGCATCTTGGTCTTAAATGGGTCAATCGTCAGTACAAAGATGAAATTTCCCGCAATCAAATAGGTACAGGCGTAAATCGCTATACAGTGTATGACAATAGTGGTTACGGTGAAAATGATACTATTACACTTGAAGTTAATACCCTAGAACCGATTAAGTTTAAAGGCAGCCAACATGAGTTAGGCTTAGCAATTAATTATACTGATGCTTATCGCAGCACACCTGATTACACAGAAGTGTTGATTGAAGAAGAGCTGCAAGAACTGATTTCTTATGATGGCAAAATCATAGAACATGGTGACATGCCTGCCTCAAACTATAACCAACCAATGACTGCCCGTGTCTCTTGGGATATTGGTTTTGATTCATTGCCTTTAAAAATTTCTAACTTCTTCAGCTATAAAGACACATATCAACAAGTGTTAGAGGCCAGTTCTGCTAATAAAGTCGTACACAATGGCGTTAAAATTGATACCTATACATTACAGGAAATCAAACCTCGTTTTACTTGGGATATGCGTACCACTTATAACTGGAATATCACTCAAGATTATTCAATGATTTTTGGTGTGACTGTCAACAATATCACCAATCGAAACAATCTATATGCTTCAGGCAATAAGCAGTACTCAGAAATTGGGCGTCAGTTTATTGCCGATGTGAGCTTTAAGTTTTAAAGAGTATGCCATACATGCTCTTTTGTATCTGTAGGAATCATAACATGCCCCATATCATGACAATTTTTTGCGCTGTGATTGCTGTCATAGCTTTGGTTTTTTTTAGTTTTCAGCAAGAAGAAGTCCCCAAAAACCTGCTTAATGACAAGGCACAGCACAGTATAGAAACACTTAACCCAAACAATACTGAAGCCTAGTGTTTACACTCACAAGCCCGATTATTCCAAGAGACCTAAACTCAATTTGTACAAGGGGATGATATTTAGGTCAAAAAACTCTTAGGCTATTTTGTAAATTTTACAAAATATAGCTTACTCAATTGCTTAAAAAAATTATCTTCAAGACCTATATATTTAAAAAAATCAGCATACTTATATAAGGTTAAGTAGATTGATTACTCCTTAGCAAGCCTTAAAAGAGCTACTTTTTAGCCAATTTTTTTATGCATACGCGTGAGCCTCATCTCAATGTTGGTAGAATTATTTAGTTGAAAATAGGCTGTTTTTAAAAAACCTGCTCCTCTTTTAGCCAGTTGAAGTTTTTTTAAAGCTAAATTTTGATTTTAGTTTGACAGGATTTTAAAAACTTCTTAGTATGTGCACCACCTCAAAACGTCCCTATCGTCTAGAGGCCTAGGACATCGCCCTTTCACGGCGGTAACCGGGGTTCGAATCCCCGTAGGGACGCCATTTATCACCTCACGTGATTTATAAATAAAATTTATTGTATTGATAAATAAATTGCAGATTTGTGGTTTTACACTACAATACTCAGCTTCTATTCTTTTTTATTTTTTTTCTGTTATGCAGCCATCTATGCAGCAGGGCAATTCTGCGCCTTTAAAACGCGCTATGAGTACCCGACATTTGGTCATGATCTCACTTGGTGGTGCGATTGGGACCGGCCTATTTTTAGGTTCGGGTGAAGTCATTGCACAAACTGGACCGATTGGTGCCATTCTCTCCTATTTTCTTGGTGGCGTGATCGCGTATATGGTCATGCTGTGCTTAGGTGAACTTGCGGTACACATGCCGGTTTCAGGTTCATTTGGTGCTTATGCCAAACAATATATTGGGCCGGGTACCGGCTATACCGTCACATGGTTATATTGGCTTACATGGTCAGTGACTTTAGGTACTGAATTTACCGCCGCCGCACTCCTCATGCAAGAATGGTTCCCACATGTGTCAATGTGGTTGTGGACACTCATTTTTGGGGTATTTGTTTTTAGCTTAAATATGATTTCGACGCGTTGGTTTGCCGAATCTGAATTTTGGTTAGCTTTGGTCAAAGTCATTACCGTTGTGGTATTTATTTTACTGGGTTTATTGGCCATCTTTGGTGCAGTGTCTTATCAAGGCTTCGAATCTGCACCATTGTTTACCAATTTAACCGCGCAAGGTTGGTTCCCTGAAGGGTTATTCCCCATTTTTGCCACCATGTTGATTGTGAACTTTGCTTTTTCTGGTACAGAACTGATTGGGGTTGCTGCAGGTGAAACTAAAGATCCTGCCAAAAACGTCCCTAAAGCCATTAATACAGCAATTTTGCGTTTGTTGGTGTTCTTTGTGGGTACCATTATTGTCATTAGTGCATTGTTACCGCATCAAGCAGCAGGTTTAGGCGCTGAAGGCGTGAGTAGCAGTCCATTTGTGACCGTGTTTAATCACATTGGCATTCCTTATGCTGAAGATATTATCCGTTTTGTGATTATTACTGCATTATTGTCGGCTGCTAACTCAGGTTTATTTGCTGCTTCACGTATGATGTGGTCACTTTCTCACCAAAAACAGTTACCTGCTGTGTTCTCTAAAGTGAATGCGCGTGGTATTCCTTATGTGGCAGTCAGTGTGACAATGATTGGCGCCATGCCGGGCTTATTGTCAGAACAATTTGCACCTGAAACCATCTTTAAAAATTTACTCGGCATTGCAGCCTTTACCATGGTAGTGGTTTGGATGAGCATTTGTTTGAGCCAATATAACTTCCGTCGCCAGTGGTACAAACAAGGCAAAACTGCGCAAGATTTAGGTTTTGCAGCACCCTTGTTCCCGATTGTGCCGATTTTAGGTTTTGTATTTTGTTTTATCACCTGTGTAAGTATGGTGTTTGACCCAGAAATGCTACCTGGCTTTATTGGCTGTATGATCTTTATTGGCTTGTGCTATGTCAGCTATTACGCGCTGTATCATAAAAAAGCTTAAATTTTTTAATAAAGCGGCTATTTGGCCGCTTTATTTTTGTTCTGTATTTAAAAAATATGATGACTGTATCGTAGTTGCCATGATTTTGGCTGCAAATTTAATTTAAACTTTGTAGCAATATCGCTGCTATTTTAGGCAAAATCGTTGGTAAATCACCAACATTGCCTTATTTTTAAACGCTTAAAACTTTTTTTGATTTATTTTGCAAAAAAGCGTTTGACACCCCCCTATTCTCACCCTATTATACGTCCACCTCTGAAACGTCCCTATCGTCTAGAGGCCTAGGACATCGCCCTTTCACGGCGGTAACCGGGGTTCGAATCCCC
>NZ_CANQLZ010000075.1 GCF_947624825.1 uncultured Acinetobacter sp. | reverse complement strand
TATTACAGCGTTTATGAATGAACCCCATAAGGTGGAACCTTATGGGGTTCATTCATTATGGGCATGATCTCTGCGCTAATCGTCGGACCCTGTATGAGTGCGCCATTGGCAGGGGCTTTGCTGTTTGTTGCGCAATTGCCTGAACCGTGGATGGGGGCTAGTTACCTGTTTATTCTAGGTCTAGGTGTGGGCTTACCATTGTTGATTGCCTGTGTGTTTGGTGCACAGTACTTACCCAAACCGGGCGTGTGGATGGATCGTCTGAAATTCACTTTCGGTTTTGTCATGCTGTTGTTGGCGGTGTATTTTCTGCGTCCTTTACTGCCGAGTGTGGTTTATTTGATGTTGATGGGACTCTTATGCATTAGTATCACGGTTTACATTTTATGGAAGATACGTCCGCATATTTTGCAAATGCCGATGCAACTGCTGTTGATTGCTATGAGCTTAGCGACCGCAATATCGGGTGGATGGTATGTCACGCAAGCATGGTCACAACTGAATACGACACAAGCCACAACATTAGTCGCATGGCAAAAAGTACGTACCCAAGCTGAGCTTGAACAGGCACTCAATAAAGTCAAAGGACAAGCAGTGCTCATAGATGTGTATGCCGATTGGTGTGTGGCTTGTCAGCCGATTGAAAAAGAGGTGTTACCTCGTGCCGATGTACAAACAGCTTTAGATGCTGTTGCTCGAATCAAACTCGATTTAACCGAATATGAAGCAAGTCAAGATATTGTGCTGAAAGACTGGCAGATTTTAGGACCTCCAACCATGATTTTCTTAGATGTACAGCATCAAGAACAGCGTAATCTACGTTTGACGGGTACCTTTAGTGCAGCGCAACTCTTGAGCCGATTAAACCGAGGTACACCGCCATGATTTCGAATGAAGCACTGCATCTTGGACCCTTGATGTTGCCATGGGCATTGTTATGTTTGGTGTTGGCTTTGCTGATCACTGCCATGGTTGGACGAAAAATCGGGCAACAAGCACAGTGGTCAACCGAAATCCAACAGCGTTTCCAAGATTCGATTTGGAGCAGTGTTTGGATCGGATTACTCGGTGCACGCTTGATCTTTATTGGATTGAATATGGAGTCTTATCTCGCATCGCCCATTGATATGCTGAAAATTCAAGACAAAGGTTTTCATCTAATAGGCGGTGTGCTGACAGGAAGTGCGTGGTTTTGGTGGAAAAACTCAGCCATGACAAAAAAAGCCAAGGCCATTTTATTACTGATCTTTGTCATGCTTATGGGGGTAGGATGGACAGTACAAAAAATCATGTATCAAGATAGCCATTATCCAAGTTTGAGTTTTCCAAGTCTGAAGCTTGCCCATCAAGATCCGTCAGAAATCATTGCGCTAAAACAATTTCAAGGTCAGCCCACGGTTGTGAATTTATGGGCGAGTTGGTGTCCGCCGTGTCATCGTGAAATGCCTGTATTACAGCGTGCGCAGGATCAATATCCTGAGGTGCATTTTGTCATGCTCAATCAAGGGGAAGAGGTCGATACCGTCCGTGCTTATCTCACAAAACATCACTTCAGTTTTAAACACGTTCTGCTAGATGTGCAGGGTGAAATGCCACAAGCAGTGAACAGTTTAGGTTTACCCACTACCTTATTTTTCAATGCACAAGGTCAGTTGATTGCGCGTCATCAAGGCGAACTCAGTCAAGCGATGTTGCAACAATACTTAAAGAAAATGAATCCATAAATTGATCATAGGATATGCATCATGAATACTTTACTTAAAACCAGTTTACTTATCGGAACACTGTTGACGGTGGCATGTGGTGTCAGTGCCAATCCGAATGCCATTAAAAAACAACTCGAAAAAGAAGGCTTTCAATTTGTCAAACCAATTCCTGCACCTGAAGGTTTAACGGGTTGGGTGGGGCATGAAGACCAATATTCCAATACCGTTTTTATTTCCAATGATGGCAAGTATTACATCAAAGGCGAGTTGTTTGATGCCCAAGGAAATAGTCTTTCCAACAGCCAAATTGAAACGCATATGAAAAAAGCCATTTTAGATAATGTATGGAAAACATTAGAAGATTCAACCTGGATTCAAGATGGCAAAACCGATGCGCCACGTATTGTCTATGTATTCTCAGATCCCAATTGCCCGTATTGCCATAAATTTTGGCAAGAAGCACGTCCTTGGGTAGAGTCAGGCAAGGTTCAATTGCGTCATGTTCAAGTGGGTGTGATTCGTGAAGAAAGCCGTGCTCAGGTGGCAACTTTACTGATGTCAAAAAATCCAACAGCGGTATTTCATGATATCAATGTCAATCGTGGCAAAAAGCGCCTTAAACCAGCAGAAAATATTCCTGTAGAGATAGCAGAAAAAATTGATTTTAACCAAAATTTAATGGGCAAATATGGTTTCTTCTCAACACCATCCATTGCTTGGCGTGATAGCAAGGGTAACTTCCAGTCTGCACAAGGGATGCCGAGTGATCTCAAAGAAATCTTTGAAAAATAAGTAAAATAGATGCTCACCAAGCCAACACAATAGCCCGTCTAAGATCATGCTAAGCTCAACATCAACCACTTAAACATCAGGGGGCACAATGTCAAATTTACAAGATGCACGGGTATTGTTTGCTTTGGAACGTACGGCATTGGCATGGAATCGCAGTGGTTTAGCGCTGATAGCCTTTGGTTTTTTGATTGAAAAATCAAATGTATTGCTACAACTACTGCACTCTGAGCAATATCAGCACAAAATTATCTATGGACAGTGGCTGGGCATTGCCGTGATTGTGTTTGGTTTATTGGTGAACTTTGCCTCAATTTTGCAATATCGTCGAGGGTTGCGCTCATTAACCGAACAAGAATTAATTGAGGATTATCAGACCCAACATCCCGTATGGCTGAATTTATTTACCATGCTGACCGGGTTTTTACTGATCATCTCATTTTGGATTTACTAAACTTGGCTGAGCTTCCAGACAAGAGGGCATGCACAAAAATGTTTATTCCTGGCAGTACAATTGATACAGCGTTTGCATAATGCCCAGCACTTTAGGGTCTGCTAATTGATAATAAATTTGTTTGCCTTCGCGACGTGTCGAGACAATTTTATTGTTCCGTAAAACGGTCAATTGTTGTGACAGAGTCGGCTGATGAATATCGGTACATTCCTCAATTTGCTGAACATTCAATTCGCCATGGATCAATACACATAAAATTTTTAATCGGTCAGGATTCGATAACACTTTCAAGCAATTGGAAACGGTATCGACCTGCGTAAATTCAATTTTTAAGTTATCGATTGTGATGTTCATAACGTCTAACCTGAATGAGAAAAAGCAAAGGGAGAAAAGTATGTCGAGATAATAACATAAAATGACTTGATTAATATACAAACTTATATAATATAAGTTTAAATATTATTTATGGCGCGTTAACTATGCATGATTTTGTAACAGCGTTTCTTGGCGGTACCCTGTTAGGCATTGCAGTAGTAGGGTATCTGTATGTGAATGGTCGTATTGCAGGCATCAGTGGTTTGATTGCGCAGGTACTGAATCCACAGACGATTTTTAAAACGCCTGCAGTGTGGTTTCTTTCAGGCTTGATCATCACGCCATTTATTTATGGTCTTTTTGTACAACCAGAGATTATCGTGTCTGCTAGCCCAATAATGATGATTATTGCTGGTTTACTGGTGGGTTTTGGTACCCGCTTAGGTTCAGGTTGTACCAGTGGTCACGGTATTTGTGGGATCAGCCGATTATCTAAACGTTCCATCATTGCCACCATGACTTTTATGTTCGCAGGCTTTGTGACTGTATATATCGTTCGTCACTTGATTGGAGCATTCTAAAATGAAAAACGTTTTGGCTTTTGTATTTGGTTCGCTCTTTTCAGTGGGCTTGATGTTCTCAGGGATGTCTAATCCGCAAAAAGTCATTGACTTTTTAGATCTATTCGGCAACTGGGACGCGAGTCTTGCTTTTGTCATGATAGGCGCAATTACAGTGGCATTTATACCATTCCAAAAAGCGGTGCGTAGTAGTACGCCAACCACAGTATTTAATGAACCGATTGATTTACCACGTAACAATAAAATTGATGTAAAACTGATTACAGGTGCGTTAATGTTTGGTGCAGGCTGGGGTATTGCTGGTGTTTGCCCAGCACCAAGTTTCACTTTAATTGGTTTAGGGTATTATCAAGTGCTGTATTTTATTGTTGCCATGCTTGCAGGTGTATTGATTCACCGTAAATGGTCAGGAGCTTAACCATGCAACGCCCGATTGTTCAGGATTTTTTTGACCAAGCGACTAATACCTTTAGTTATGTGGTGAGTGATCCAGCGACCAAGCACTGTGCCATCATTGACAGTGTCTTGGACTATGATGCGTCTTCTGTAACCACCTCAACGATCCATGCTGATCAAATCATTGCGTATGTTAAAACACAAGATTTGCAAGTGGAATGGATTTTAGAAACCCATGTACATGCCGATCATTTGACTGCCGCGCAGTATTTAAAGTCGGTATTGGGTGGCAAAATTGCCATGAGTCATCATATTGCGTTGGTACAAGAGACCTTTAGTGCCATTTATAACCTAGACATCAAGCAGTTTAATGCTCAGCAACAATTTGATTATATATTTGATGATCATGAATATTTTCATATTGGTGAGCTCGAGGCATATAACATCCCAACACCGGGGCATACGCCGGCATGTTTAAGTTATGTCGTGGGTGACGCCGTGTTTGTCGGTGATACTTTGTTTATGCCGGACTATGGTACCGCACGTTGTGATTTCCCACGGGGTAGTGCAGACACCTTGTTTGATTCGGTGCAAACCCTGTATCAATTGCCAGAAACGACTCGCGTATTTTTGTGTCATGATTATTTGCCAAAGACGCGTGATGAATATCACTGCCAAACCGATATCCAAACCCAAAAACAGCACAATATTCATATTCATGAAGGCACCACTAAGGCTGAATTTGTTCAGATGCGTAATCAGCGCGATGCTACCTTGAGTATGCCTAAACTGATTTTGCCTTCGATTCAAATCAATATGCTTGCAGGGCATTTTCCTGAGCCTGAAGCAAATGGCGTTTCTTATCTGAAGTTGCCATTGAATTTCTTTAAAGCATAAATAATTGTAACTACAATTATTTATGCGCAGATTACATCTTTATCTTAAATATTCATATTTATATCTTTAAAGTGAATATTCACTTTTAAGATCGTATTTTTTTAGCTATATTAGTTCTATAAAGCTGACTTGAGTCCTCGGATTTCAAGCCAGCATTGCTTTTCTAAGCATATTGCTTGTGTTGGTATACGTTGAGAGAATATGTTGCTCAGACAGAGTGGACTGTGTCTTGCAATTGCGACCTTACTTTTGCAAATCGCAGTATATTTACAACCACTATTACCCGAAGAATTTCAAATTGCTCCGGTGTGTCTGTCTATTACACATAATTTATTGTCCCCAGAAAAACACCAACACATTCACCAAACCTATCATGAACTGGTGCATCATCTGACTCACGATCATCATCATGAGCACGATGATCATAATGGGCAAAACCACCAATGCCAGTACTGTAAAGTCTATGGTGATGTGGTCCTTCCTTTTGATTTTAATCTGCACGAAATTATCGATAGAATTCAGGTTCGATTGACGTCTTATCAAGACGCTTTTCGGCATGTCTATTTTTCGCTGCAAAGGCTTTATCTACTGCCCCAAGGGCGAGCCCCACCTTTAACACTTTAGAACTGGTTTTGTATGGAAGTTTTTAATCGAACTTCATAGATTAACGTTATAGAGTGTAATCACATGAATTTAATTTTTTTGTTGTCTGTTGACCGCAGACAGAATACGTTCGTCTGTCGAAAAAGCGTAGAGATACAGTTTACTGACAGAGCTCAACAGGCTTGCAATAGTGTAAACAAGTCTTCGGTTCTAGACTTAAGTTTGAACCGCAATCACCACACAATTTCACAATAAGGTGACGACATGGATTTAGGTTTAACAGCGCTCGAATTGGCGCGGATTCAATTCGCTTTTACAGTTTCGTTTCATATTATTTTTCCTGCCATTTCAATTGGACTTGCAAGCTTTCTTGCTGTTCTAGAGTGGCGATGGCTAAGAACCAATGACCCTCTGTACCGCGATTTATTCCAATTTTGGATCAAGATTTTTGCATTATCGTTCGGGATGGGCGTGGTCTCTGGCGTAGTAATGAGTTACCAATTTGGCACCAACTGGAGTGAATTTTCCCGTATTGCCGGGAGTGTTACAGGGCCTTTACTTAGTTATGAAGTGCTCAGTGCATTCTTCTTAGAAGCTGGCTTTTTGGGCATCATGTTGTTTGGTTGGGGGCGGGTCGGACCCAAAACCCATTTCTTTGCTACCCTTATGGTGGCGATCGGCACCTGTATTTCCATGTTTTGGATTTTATCGTCCAACAGTTGGATGCAAACCCCACAAGGCTTCACCTTTGAAAATGGCATTATCGTGCCGCAAGATTGGTTTGCAATTGTCTTTAACCCGTCCTTTCCATACCGTTTAGCGCATATGGCATTGGCAGCTTTCTTGGTTTCAGGTCTATTGGTTGCTGCCACTGCAGCTTGGCATTTACTCAAAGGTCGTCGTGATGCCTTGGTAAAAAAATCATTTTCCATGGCCATGTGGATGATCTTAGCGCTTGCGCCACTGCAAATGTTTGTCGGTGATTTACATGGTCTAAATACCTTAGAACATCAACCTGCCAAATTGGCTGCGATTGAAGGGCATTGGGAAACCAATAAAGATCATGGCATGCCGTTATATTTATTTGGTATTCCGGATATGGAAGCTGAAGAAACCAAGTATGCAATTGGGATTCCGAATCTTGGTAGTCTGATCATGACGCACACGCTAGATGGTGAGGTGAAAGGCTTAAAAGAATTTGCTCCGGAAGATCGACCAAACTCGCTCGTGGTGTTTTGGAGCTTCCGCATCATGGTGGGTATGGGGGTCTTGATGATTCTGCTTGCGCTAATGGGTGCATGGTTACGTAAAACTGGGAAATTTTATGAGTCGAAATGGCTCCACAAATTTGCCTTATGTATGGGACCTTCAGGCTTTATTGCCTTACTTGCGGGATGGTTTACCACAGAAGTCGGTCGTCAGCCGTGGATTATCTATGGTGTGATGCGTACTAAAGATGCCTTGTCACCGGTATCGGCAGAACAAGTCGGTTTAACCTTAATTATCTTTGTGATTGTGTATTGCATTGTGTTTGGCATTGGGATTTATTACATGCTGAAAATGATGGGCAAAGGACCACAGTTTATTCATTCTCAAGCACATAGTGATGGGGAAGTGATTCGTGCGTCGAATCGTCCAATGAGTACAATTGATGAAGACTTAGATGCAGCACCACAGGAGAAAAACCATGATTGATTTATCCTTAATTTGGGTGGTGATCATTGCCGTTGGGGTGCTAATTTATGTGGTGCTCGATGGTTTCGACTTAGGGATTGGCATCTTATTTCCTTTGGCGAAAGACCGCCAAGAGCGTGATGTGATGATGAATACCGTCGCACCGGTTTGGGATGGGAATGAAACGTGGATGGTCTTAGGTGGCGCAGGCTTATTTGCCGCTTTTCCATTGGTGTATTCGACTGTGCTCTCTGCGCTATATATGCCGATTATCTTAATGGTCATTTCGCTGATTTTCCGTGGAGTGGCATTTGAGTTTCGCTTTAAAGCCAATCGAACTAAACACTTATGGGATCAGGCCTTTATTTGGGGTTCCATCCTCGCTTCATTTTTCCAAGGCATGATTTTAGGGGCATATATTCAAGGCATTGAAACCACTAATGGTATTTATAGTGGTGGTGGATTAGATTGGTTGACCCCATTTTCAATGTTTACCGGCATTGCGGTGGTGGTGCTGTATGCTACTTTGGGCTGTGGTTGGTTGATTTTTAAAACCGATGCACGGGTACAAGAGCATATGTTTAGCCTCATGCCAAAACTGATTATTGCCTTATTAGTGATCTTTGGTGCGGTCAGTATTTATACCCCAATGGTACATGCAGACATTGCTAGTCGTTGGTTTAGCTTGCCTCAACTGTATTATTTTAGCCCTGTGCCGATTTTAGTATTGGTGTTTACGGTATTGGCATTACGTGCCTGTAAACGACGTCAGGAGTTTGCACCATTTATTTATACCTTAGCCTTGGTGCTGTTGGCTTATACAGGGTTCCTCATCAGTCTATGGCCAAATATCATTCCACCGTCTGTCACGATTTGGCAGGCTGCTGCACCACAAAGTAGTCAGCTATTTGCCTTGATTGGGGCATTGGTATTGATCCCGATTATCTTGTTCTATACCGCACTATCGTATTGGGTGTTTCGCGATAAAGTCCGTGTCGGCGATGATGGCTATCATTAAGGAGAATCATCATGAAGCTCAATCAAGCAGGGTGGTTTATTGTGCTATGGCTGGGTGGCGTACTCAGTCTAGCCATTGTTGCAGGTTTTTTTAGACTGCTGATTCAATGGGCATATGAGTTAAATTAAAATGATTTCAAATCCATCATCTTGTCGATCAAGGTGATGGATTTTTTAATTTTTATAATATAGTTGTCTTACATAAATACTTTTTAAAGTTGCCACGGAATTTCCTCCAACAGTTATGCCTTTTAAAATGATTTTGGTTTCCAGTATTGTAAGAGCATTACTTTCGATTATATTTGAGTGGTATGTCTAACGAACACTAAGAGTTTCTTGTAGATTTTTGACAATCTTAGGGGGGGGGATGATACTGATCTAATTTTTTTAAGCATCAATATTTTTAAACATACCTTTATGCCTACAGCTGTATTCTCAAATGATACTTGAAAAACAGAAATATAAAAAAGTAATGCTATAATTTTTCATTTTATATTCAATTTACATGCGTTAATCTCAGTACGCAAGTTCAAATCCTAAAGTTACTTTGAACCGTACCGGGTTTGTCGGAGAGTCAATATTCTGAGAGACTACCCCGATGACAAAATTAAAATATACCCCTGAAATCAGAGAAAGAGCGGTTCAATTATTGATTGAATCTGAAAAAGATTATCCATCGAATTGGGCTGCGATCACCGCTATTGCTCCCAAGATAGGTTGTACTCCTGAAACACTTCGTGCCTGGCATCAAAAGCATTTAGATCAGCAAAATCCTATTAAAGTACAACAGAT
>NZ_CANQLZ010000074.1 GCF_947624825.1 uncultured Acinetobacter sp. | reverse complement strand
CGCTTTGGTCTAAGAATGAATTTAATTGCTGGAATGGTGAATTGGATGCTCTTAAATTAACTTTCGCAAGAGATCTAGTATTCAGCAATCGCCATTGAATATGAATACCACCTATTTTCTAAGCAATAAGGTGGTATCTCAATGTAAGGGTACTTATGATGCTGTACTGTCTGTTTGTATTAAAAACTGTGTAATAGCATATTGAGCAATTTCAGCATCTTGTACCGATTTTACACCCGACACACCCATTGCTCCAACCAATTGCCCTTGATACAGAATCGGCTCACCCCCTTCTAACATACCACTTAGGCTGTGCATGGTTAAAAAGCCCGTCTGACCATTTTTAATTAAATCTTCAAACAGTTTAGAGGGACGACGGCTAACAGCCGAACATTTGGCTTTTTCTAAACATAAATTGGCAGTCATTGGCGATGCGCCATCCATACGTTTCATGGCAAGCACATGACCACTGTCATCGACCACAGCAATACTGACATTAAAGTTTTGGGTACATGCATATTGGTAAGCCTGCTCAAGTAAAAACTCAGCATCGCTTAAGGTTAAATAATGTTTGGTCTGCATAGGTTGATTCCACCATATAAAGCCGATAAAAAAGCCCGCTGCTTAAAACGGGCTTTTCCTGTTTAATTTGAGTTTAAGCTGAAGCTTTCATCTGAGCAAAAGTGTCACGCGCCGCTTGAATGGTAAACTCAATGTCTTCATCTGAATGCGCGCTTGAGAAGAAGCCTGCTTCAAATGCCGACGGTGCTAAATTCACCCCACGCGTTAACATGCCATGGAAGAATTGACGGAATGCCGCCACGTCACATTTGAGCATGGCATCAAAGCTGGTGATGTCGTCTTGGTCAGTAAAATACAAACCAAACATGCCACCCACTTGTTGCGTTTTAAAGGCAATACCAGCTTCATCGGCTGCTGCTTGCAAGCCAACCAAGAGTTTGGCAAGTTTTGCTGTGAGGTTTTCATAAAAACCTTCAGCACGTAAATGCTTAAACATCTCAATCCCTGCGCGCATGGCCAATGGGTTGCCCGACAAGGTACCAGCTTGATAAACTTTACCCAGTGGTGCAATACATTCCATCACTTCACGTTTACCACCAAATGCACCCACGGGTAAGCCTGCACCAATGATTTTACCTAATGTGGTTAAATCAGGGGTCACGCCATAATGTGCTTGCGCCCCACCTAAACCCACACGAAAACCAGTCATCACTTCATCAATAACAAAGACCGAGCCGTGTTCATCACACACTTCGCGAATGGCTTGTAAAAAGCCTTCAATTGGTGCCACTAAGTTCATATTGCCTGCCACAGGCTCAACAATCACACCTGCAATTTCTGCACCAAATTTAGCAAAGCATTCTTTTAATGTGGCAATGTCATTGTAGGGTAGCGTTAACGTATGTTTGGCAAAATCAGCCGGAACACCTGCAGAGGTCGCCTCACCTTCACCACTGGTAAGTAAACCTGAACCCGCTTTCACCAAGAGTGAATCTGAGTGACCATGGTAGCAGCCTTCAAATTTCACAATTTTGTCACGACCAGTATAACCACGCGCCAAACGGATCGCGGTCATGGTGGCTTCTGTACCTGAGTTGGTCATACGCACCAATTCAATCGATGGCATGATTTCACAAATAATATCAGCCAATGTGGTTTCATGTACGGTTGGCGCACCAAAGCTTAAACCATCTACAGCCGCAGTTTGTACTGCTTTAATAATCTCGGGATGCGCATGACCTAAAATCATCGGCCCCCATGAACCCACATAGTCAACGTAGCGTTTGCCATCGACATCATACAAATAAGCACCTTGTGCTTTTTCAATAAATACCGGTGTACCACCGACGCCATTAAAGGCACGTACCGGTGAATTGACGCCACCTGGAATATGTTTACTGGCTTGTTTAAATAATTGTTCTTGCTTTGCAGACAAACTCATGAAAATCACTCAACTCAAAAAATAAAAAAATCAGGCTTATTTAGCAAATAACTCTGACCAATCATAGACACGCTGACCTACGGTTGACATAGAACGCCCCAATACATCACTCACCACAGCACATAAATCAGCGCCAGCGGCAATCACTTCTTGTGAGTTTTCAACCGTTAAACCACCAATGGCACAAATGGGTACATTCAGCTGAGCTTTGGCTTGTTTTAAAGTATCTAAGCCAATATTGCCCGCTTCTGGCTTGGTGTCTGTCGCAAAGATTGCACCAAACGCCACATAATTTGCCCCATCGGCAATGGCTTGCTTCGCCAATTCAAGTGAATTGTTACAGCTACGCCCAATCAACACACCTTTGGGTAAACGTGCAACGGCTTCTACAATTGAGCCATCATCTTGCCCCAAATGTACCCCTACACCATAGTGCACGGCGGCTTCTAAATCATCATTAATCACAAATGGGATTTTATATTGGCTACATAAATGTTTCATGTACTCAATTTCATAGGCCTGTTGTTCTTTTGGCACTTGTTTACGACGATACTGCAATACTGCAACTTCATAAGTTGCCATTGCCCCTTCTAATTTTGCCAAAAGGAGTTCAATGGGATCATCATTGGTAATCAGGTATAAGCCGCGCATGTGCCAAACACTCTAAATTTAAGGAATAAGCCATTATGGCACTGTTCTAAAGCAAGCAAAAGATGGTTGTGTACAGGCATGCTTTATTGGCGCTTAATTTTCCCTAAACTCTGATTTTTTAGACCAATCTTGCCGCAAACGCTCTGGACTTACCTCTAAAACATGCAATTTAACGGAACTCATCTAATGCTGCTGAGTTAAGTCAAAAGCCTAAAATCATGAACCCTCTTAAATAAACAGTTGGCTGTTTGGATCATCATGCATCACTTGACTAGATTTAGTGCTCGATAAAATCTGTGTCTTGTATTGTATCTTGGTGAAAGGTCAAGTCTGTTCTTGGCTCATTTTTTGGTTACAATGAGCACTGTTTTTTACAGAAGTGATGGTTATGCTTGAAATTGAACTTAAATTTCAGATCCCTGAAGCGCGCCGTGTGGCACTGATGAAAGCTTTAGATCCTAAAAAATCTGAACAGATTCAATTACAAGCCAAATATTACGATACACCTGATAAAAAATTGGCTCAGGCACGCGCAGCAATTCGTCAGCGTTTAGAAGGGTCATCATGGGTACAAACTTTTAAAGCCAGCCGCAGTCATTTGGCACGCTTTGAACATAACCATGATTTAGGTGCACTGCCACAAGCACCACACTTAGATTTAAGTATTTATGACCACATCCCTGAAGCGAAACAGTTATTAAGCAATGCTTTAGAACATGACTTTACTCAATTACAACTGATTTTTGAAACTGATATTTCCCGTACTGTACGCCTCATGGATTATGCAAGCAGCCAAATTGAGGTCAGTTTAGATATTGGCGAAATTCGCGCCCAAGATCGAGTTCAAGTGGTTTACGAAGTCGAATTTGAACTCAAAACTGGCAACGTACATGATTTATTAAATTTTTGTTTTGAATGGGTCAAAAAATACCAACTTTGGCTTGATGTACGCAGTAAAGCGGAGTTTGGCAATCTTTTGGCAGAGGGTTTAACGGTAAGTCCGGCCAAAGCCACAAAAGACTTACTCCTGTCAAAAAAAGACAGCAGTGATGCCAATATACGCAGTTTGGTGGCGCAGCAAATGCAATCCCTCCTGCCCAATATTGCCGCCATGTCGGCAGGTGTTGCCACTCAAGCCCATATTCAGCAGGCACATCAGGCTTTAGATCAATTGCATTTAAGCGTGTTGTTGTTTAAAGATTGGAGCTGTGATGTTAATGATAAATGGGCGCATCAATTGGCGGCATTTAAAGGTCAATTTGAGCAGCTTAAACATTTACAACACATGCAAAGCACGCTCAATCAGTTATTGCAAAACCCCAAAACTACGGCAAGTTTGGCGCAAGATATTTTATTTGCCACGGAAAAATTGCAACACTTGGTACGCTCTAGCCAAAATGTACATCACTTTTTAGAGCTGTTAAGTTTTAGCTTAAATCAAGCAACAAGCCCTGCACTCGATGTAAAAAGCAGCGCGCAACAAAGCTTACAATTGCACTATAAACAACTGACAGAGAGTTTAAACCATGCAGATGTGCATGATTTAAGCAGCATGGACGCGCTAATACAGAACATTCAGCAATTAAAATTTAGTTTTCCGTTATTAACGCAAATTTACGATGTAAAAAGCCTGCAAAAATATAGTAAAGCCTTAAACGATGCTGCCAATGCCGCCGAACAATATCATTTATTAAATCTTGCAAGCCAATATTTACAAGAAACTGAATTGGCAGCGAGCGATTGGTTTGTCTTAGGTTGGCTTACCGCCAAGCAAGAAGTGTATGCCGAACGGGTTTTAGAAACCGCAGCGCAGTTTATGTTAAGTCGTAAATTTTTAAAATAATGATGGGTTTAACTTAACAAGCATGGGTTTATTTTTGTATAGTCATCTTAATACAATAAAAATGAGCCCATGTGATGTCTGAGATCGAATTAAAATTTCATATTCCAGCAACACAATATTCTAAACTACACCACGCCATACAAGAACAACAGCCCAAGCTGATCCAACTGGCTGCTTATTATTACGATACCCCCAGCCAAGCACTCAGCAAAGCCCAACTTTCATTACGGCAACGCCTTGAAAATAAAGTATGGACACAAACCTTAAAAGCGCCTAGTTCACATCATGCAAAACGCATTGAAATTGAAGAGACACTTGATGAAAAGCCGAACGGGATTGATTTAAAACGCTATGTTAAAAATAAACAGGCACAAGCGCTATTAAAGCCTGTGTTGGCTACCAAACAACCGTTGATCTTACAATTTCGTACCGAAGTCAAACGGCTCAATCTACAGATGAACCACGGCGACAGCCACATTGAAATAGCTTTAGATCAAGGTTGGCTCATTGCAGCCCATCAAAAAGTCAAAATATCAGAAATTGAATTTGAGCTTAAAAAAGGACAAATCAGCGATTTAATCGCATGTCTTCAGCCTTGGGTCAAGCAGTACCATTTATATTTGGACGTGCAAAGTAAAGCGGCTCGTGGTTATGCGCTTTTAAATACTCAGCCGCAAGCGGCAACCTATGCTCAAAGCTTTATTTTAAACCAAACGCACAGTGCCGAATTGGCATTAAAACAGATGATCAGTTCTTGTTTGCAACATATGTTACCCAATGCTTCTGCCATTGCCCGCGGTAATTATCAAGCAAGCCATGTGCATCAGCTACGGGTGGGTATTCGACGTTTACGCAGTGCTTTAAAAAGCTTTGCCGATTGGACAACACATGATCTAAGTTTATGGCAGCAGCAACTTAAAAATTTGTTTCAGCACTTAGGTAGCACCCGTGATTATGATGCCATCGTCAGCGATGTACTGCCTGCGTTGCAACATGCCGGAGCCCCTTTTGACTCACTGCCTGAGCCCAAGCACAAAAACCACGATTTAAGCCAATACTTTCGTGAGCCAAGTAGTAGTTTATTGTGGTTAGACTTACTCAACTTTAGCCAACACGCCAGTGTCACAGATTCATCACAAGATTTAACCCATTTAGCAGCTAAACAGATCGGCAAATTACAGCGTAAAATCACCGCTCAAAGTGACAACTTTATGCAATTAAGCACCGAACAAAAACACCAATTACGCAAACAGGTCAAACAGTTGCGTTATAGCCTTGAATTTACCCATAGTCTATTTAAGCCCAAGCACGTAAAACGCTATTTAAAAGCGCTTAAACCTTTGCAAGAAGTGCTCGGTGAATTTAATGATTTATGTGTTGCTGAAGAACACTTTAAAATCTTAGCGAAAAAGCGCCGTGAATATTGGTTTGCCATCGGTTGGATTGCAGCTCAACAGCAACAGGTGTTATCACGCGCGCATGTAGCCTTACAACACTTTAGTACCCATGCCGATGCAGGGCTTTAGTAATCACGAATCAACTCAGAAAATGGCGGAGTTAATTGATCAGGTCCTTGTGTTAAATGCGCGGTTTTAGGATTAACATGTGCCCGTTGTTTCCATTCATCTAAGGTAAAACGCGGATCAAGTTGCCCATGATCATACATATAATGAGGTAGCAAGCCCGGTAACAAGACACGATAATCGCGCGGCACACTGCCCATGGCATATTCCATTAAATCAAATAAAATGGTGGTGCAGTTACTCACTAAAGTATTGTACCAACGTGGCTGATGATTCAAACGATTGGCTTGATTGAGATATTCTAAAAACAACATTTGCATTTGCGTGTTTTGAATTTTGATTGGATAAATATATACATCTTCATCGCGAATATTACTGCGCGCATAGATGACGTCATTTTCATCGCCCACCACCAATGCCAATTCATATTGACGAAAAAAACCACCCAATACAGAAAAACCTTCGTCTTTTTCTTGGCGCACTTCTAAAGAAAAAGCCAAATGCTGACCATCTGCAAAACTAAAACTAATAAAGGCATGTGCTACAGGGCCGGCAATAAAATGCGACACAATTAAATCAACACTTTGGATGTTCTCTAAGGCATAACGCCGTGTTTCCCATTGGGTTATGTAAGTGTCTTGATCTTGCCAAATAAAATTACGTACATTGTGAATTTCCACCTGACCATCAACAAAACGATAATTTGCCAAACGCTCAACATTGGGTTCCCAAACCCGATCATTTTGAGGTGTCATTAAAAAAAAGCCGCCAATAACGCCTGTCAAAGCCATCATATAAGCTGCATGTAGCCATTTTAAGTTGGGCAAATTAACATGCCGAAAATAAAAGCACAGAGCTGCAAAAATCAGCCATGCAGCAATCAAAATCACACTCACCCATAGTGCAATAGGCTGTTGAATCCAAAGCAGTAAGACCACCCATATACTGCTTGTAATTAAAAAAATGGCATAAAACACCGCAATCCATGTTGGCATAAGCATCTTTTTTTGTTGTTTTGTGGCTTATAAGCTAACATGGCCTTGTATCAACATGTGTTATTGTTTTAGCGGTTTTTGGCAAAGATTTTCCACGTACCATTGTCGGCAATCGGGTCGGTATAACTGTCGTTACGTTGTTTACGTGGTTTATCACGCGCATCTACCAATTCAAAGTCTGGCTCAACACTTAATACAATCCCATTGACATAAAATCGGGTGCGGGTGTAGTCACTTTGTTTATGTTGAAACACATAGGTACGTAAATCAATAAATTCACGATGTGCCACTAAAGCTGCGGTACTGTCGGTGGCTAACCAATCTTGCATGGCAAAAATTTCACGTTCGCTAAATTGACCACATTTTTCAATCAAACTGGCCACCCCACGAAATGTTTTGGATTCTTTGGCACGGGTTTTATTAATCCGAATCCGATCGACGTGAAAATAAAACAGGGGCAAATTTAAATGGCTGGGCAAATGAATGGCATCGATTACTTCGTCTTCATCTGCCATAAACGGCTCAAACAACTCTTGTGCACGCTCAATCAAGCCTTGCCACTGACTGTAGTAGCGTGCCACTTCTTCGGCATTGGCATAATAAATGGGTAAATCTTCCACATGGGCGAGATCTTGGGGTGGCCACACTTGTTGGCGCAACACTGCAATATCGTTTTTTAGGTTTTGTATGGCAATTGCGTTATCTTTCATGGTCGTCCTTGCAAATAAGACTTAGGCTATTTTTAGATTAAGGCAAAGGTTTAGTTTCTGCAAGGCTTTGCCTATAATGGCGGCTTTGAAATTGATGTTTAGGAACAGTTCATGGTTCAAAAGATTGAAGCAACCGATGTAACCGAAGAAGAAGCGTTAAATGCGGCTTTCTTTGAACGTGCTGATGCGTTTATTAAACAAGCCAATGAGTTTTGTAGCATTGAAAAAGGCTCAACTGTAAAGCCTCATGATCGTCGTGGTCAGGTCAGCTCTGCCATGTTGTTTGCCGCATCACGTTTTAACACGTGGGTCGCTGCCAACAATTTTAAAGATGGCGAAGAAATGCGCGCAGCCAAAGAGCAAGTGATGTCGTACTTATTGCAACAATTTCAGTTGATGCTTGAGGACAACTACGACGAATATTGCGATCAGTTTGAAAACTACTTACGTTTTCGTCGCACTGAAGAGCATCATGCGCATAAACATGAACACAAACCACATGATTAATCAAAAAGCCCCACGGGGCTTTTTTTTATACATAGATCTCAGCTTGCATAAACAAACGTGCATAACCTGAAATTTCAATGCGCTCATTGCCGAGTAGCTTGCCATATAAAGTCCCACCCCTTGGTGAAGCTTGATAAGCCACCAATTCATCTTTTGCTAAAATTTCAGCCCAAAGCGGCATAATCGCAGTGTGAATAGAACCGGTCACAGGATCTTCGGCAATACCATTGGCAGGGGCAAAGTAACGTGATACGCAATCATAAGATGGATGATGACTGGTAATGGCAACATCCAACGCCGAGGCGTCTGATGTAATTGCAGTACGTGTTTGACCTAAACTTTTAAGCAATTCAAAATTTGGGCACTCCTCTAGCACGTCTTGTGTAGATTCATACATCACAATATAGGCTTGCTCATTGACATACACTGCTTTAAACGGTTTGGTCAGTGCCTGACGCAACAATACAGGCACATCTTTGACTAAATGGGCACGGCGTATTGGAAAATTCATCAAAATTTTGCCATCTATCGCCTGTTCAACTTCAAAAACACCTAAATTTTTCACATGAAAAGAAATGTTTTTGCTCTGCACAAAATCTTTAAATAATACAAAACTACTGGCTAAGGTGGCATGCCCACAAAAATCAACTTCAACTGTTGGAGTAAACCAACGAATCTCAAAGTTTTGCTCATCGCGCTGTTTGACAAAAGCTGTTTCAGCAAGATTATTCTCTAAAGCAATATTTTGCATTAAAGCATCATCTAGCCACTCTTCAAGCACAATCACAGCAGCAGGATTGCCTTTAAAGAGTTCATGGCTAAAGGCATCGACTTGATACATTTTCATGGCATTTTTCTCATTTTGTTTGCACCCTATATTAAATGCTTTTGTTGTTAAGCTGAGAAAAATTTAATTTTCAGTATTCTTCAAGCAACTGTTGTAAATATTAAGCGCTTATATAATAGACCTCTTGCGAAAGTAAAAAATTGTTTATACTAGTCCCATGAAATATGAAAATTTAACTAGATTTAATG
>NZ_CANQLZ010000073.1 GCF_947624825.1 uncultured Acinetobacter sp. | reverse complement strand
TGTACACGTGCTTTAACGCGAGCGTGTAAATCAACTTGACCTGTTGCAAGTGCACGGTTTACTTCATCAGTATCCGCAAACACCATGCCTTCGCCTTTGGCATTAATGGCATCACGCGTGATGTAGTACAAACCTAATACAACGTCCTGAGACGGTACGATGATTGGTTCACCGTTCGCTGGAGACAAGATGTTGTTGGTTGACATCATTAACGCACGAGCTTCTAACTGAGCTTCAAGTGTTAATGGAACGTGTACCGCCATTTGGTCACCGTCGAAGTCGGCGTTAAATGCCGCACAAACTAACGGGTGAAGACGGATCGCTTTACCTTCAATTAGAATAGGTTCAAATGCTTGAAGACCTAAACGGTGAAGAGTTGGCGCACGGTTCAACATCACTGGATGCTGACGAATCACAGATGCAAGAACGTCCCAAACTTCTGGAGTTTCGCGCTCAACCATTTTCTTTGCAGCTTTAATGGTGGTTGCTTGGCCAGATGCTTGTAATTTTGCAAAGATAAACGGCTTGAATAGTTCAAGTGCCATTTTCTTTGGTAAACCACATTGGTGCAAACGTAAAGTAGGACCTACAGTAATTACCGAACGACCAGAATAGTCAACACGCTTACCAAGTAAGTTTTGACGGAAACGACCTTGCTTACCTTTAATCATATCGGCTAAAGATTTAAGCGGACGTTTGTTTGAACCAGTAATTGCGCGACCACGACGACCGTTATCAAGCAATGCATCTACAGACTCTTGTAACATACGTTTTTCGTTACGTACGATAATGTCTGGCGCTGCAAGGTCAAGAAGACGTTTTAAACGGTTGTTACGGTTGATCACACGACGGTAAAGGTCGTTCAAATCAGACGTCGCGAAACGACCACCTTCAAGTGGTACAAGCGGACGAAGATCTGGTGGAAGAACTGGAAGTACAGTCAACACCATCCATTCAGGCTTGTTGTTCGAATCGTTAAACGCTTCCATCAACTTCAAACGCTTAGACGCTTTTTTAAGCTTAGTTTCTGAAGTTGTTACCGGAATTTCTTCACGAAGACGTGTAATGTCAGCTTCAAGATCGATGTCTTTTAATAAGTCCTGAACAGCTTCAGCACCCATTTTCGCTGTGAATTCGTCACCGTGTTCTTCTAACGCGTTGAAGTATTCTTCATCGTTAAGAAGTTGGTATTTTTCAAACGGTGTCATACCCGGATCGGTAACAACGTAAGATTCGAAATACAATACGCGTTCGATATCACGTAGCGTCATGTCTAATAAAAGACCAATACGGCTAGGTAGTGATTTTAAGAACCAAATATGTGCAACTGGAGATGCAAGTTCAATGTGACCCATACGTTCACGACGAACTTTCGCAGTTGTTACTTCAACGCCACATTTTTCACAAATGACGCCTTTGTATTTCATACGCTTGTATTTACCACACAAGCATTCGTAATCTTTTACTGGACCAAAGATTTTGGCACAGAATAAACCATCGCGTTCTGGTTTGAAGGTACGATAGTTAATTGTCTCAGGCTTTTTAACTTCACCATGAGACCATGACTTAATCATTTCTGGTGACGCAAGACCAATACGGATGCGATCAAACTCTACAGGAGCGTGACCGTCTGAGTCCGTCTTTTTGCGCATGATATCGAGCAAGTCTTTCAATTTTTTTCTCCGTGTGTTGAGAAGATTTTCGCTTCCCAACTGGGTCACAAATATTGTTTTTTAACTGAAGAATCCCCCTCAATTCCGCCTATTTAAGCGGCAAACTCCCCTTAAGTTAAGAGGAGTAAATCCCCCCCTTAAACAAGGGGGTTGGGGGGATTGAATGGTTACTTAGTCACCATTTTTCAGTTCAATGTTGATACCTAAAGAACGGATCTCTTTGGTCAATACGTTGAACGATTCAGGCATACCTGGGTCCATGTAGTGGTTACCATCTACAATGTTCTTATAGATACGGGTACGACCTTCAACGTCATCCGATTTCACGGTTAACATTTCTTGAAGTGTATAAGCAGCACCGTAAGCTTCAAGTGCCCAAACTTCCATCTCACCGAAACGCTGACCACCGAACTGTGCTTTACCACCAAGCGGCTGTTGCGTTACAAGCGAGTAAGAACCCGTCGAACGCGCATGCATCTTGTCGTCAACCAAGTGGTTAAGTTTGAGCATGTACATGTAACCTACAGTTACAGGACGGTCAAAACGCTCACCAGTACGACCATCATACAATACAGTTTGACCTGTACGTGAGATGCCACCAAGTTCAAGTAAGTCTTTAATTTGTGATTCTTCAGCACCATCAAATACAGGTGTTGCTAAAGGAACACCTTTACGCAAGTTACCAGATAATGCCAAGATTTCTTGGTCAGTTAAGCTATCAAGATCTTCTTGCTCGCCACCAACTTTGTTGTAAATCTTGTCTAAGAATTCACGCAATTCAAGAACAGTACGTTGTTCTTTCATCATCTTGTCAATTTGATCGCCAAGACCTTTTGCCGCCATACCCAAGTGAGTTTCAAGAATCTGACCCACGTTCATACGTGACGGTACACCCAGCGGGTTAAGTACCACATCAACAGGTACACCGTGAGCATCGTGTGGCATGTCTTCTACAGGTAAGATGTTAGAGACAACACCTTTGTTACCGTGACGACCCGCCATCTTATCACCCGGTTGGATGCGACGTTTTACAGCTAAGTAAACTTTAACAACTTTCAATACGCCA
This sequence comes from uncultured Acinetobacter sp., assembly GCF_947624825.1. Lineage (GTDB taxonomy): Bacteria > Pseudomonadota > Gammaproteobacteria > Pseudomonadales > Moraxellaceae > Acinetobacter. Next base: position 7,231 of record NZ_CANQLZ010000073.1, on the reverse strand, counting down.
GTTGTAAGTTCATCACCTGTAGACAATTTGCGTTTTTTCTCAGCAAATTTCTCGTCGATCTCATGGCTCTTCTCTTTCAAGAACACTTGAATTTGAGTTAAGCGCTCAGCAATTGCTTCGTCAACCGGTTGGATGTCCATTAAATCAACAAGCTCTAAACCAGATAACAATTCTTCAGAAAGTTTGTCACCGCGTTTAGTTGTACCACCACCGTTTGATTCTTGACCAGACAATAAACGGATAATACGTTCACGTGCTGCTTCTTCGAAGATTTTGAACTCTTCTTTTAAATCTTTACGGTAAGCATCAAGCTGAGCTTTTTCAATTGCTTGCGCACGTTCGTCTTTTTCAAGACCATCGCGTGTAAACACTTGAACGTCAATAACAGTACCTTTAACACCTGAAGATACACGTAAAGATGAATCTTTAACGTCAGCTGCTTTTTCGCCAAAGATTGCGCGAAGCAGTTTTTCTTCTGGAGTAAGTTGAGTTTCACCTTTTGGCGTTACTTTACCTACAAGGATGTCACCAGCTGTAACCTCAGCACCAATGTAAACAATACCTGATTCATCTAACTTAGATAAAGCAGCTTCGCCTACGTTTGGAATATCAGCAGTAATCTCTTCCGCACCAAGTTTAGTATCACGTGCAACACATGATAATTCTTGAATGTGGATTGATGTTAAACGGTCTTCTTGAAGTACACGCTCTGATAATAAGATCGAGTCTTCGTAGTTGTAACCGTTCCACGTCATGAACGCTACACGCATGTTTTGACCAAGCGCAAGCTCACCGCCATCTGTTGATGGACCATCAGCCAATACGTCGCCACGACCCACTTGGTCGCCTAAGTTCACAAGAACTTTTTGGTTAATACAAGTGTTTTGGTTAGAACGTGTGTATTTGATCAGGTTGTAGATATCTACACCTGCTTCACCCGCGATCATCTCTTCTTCGTTGACACGAATCACAATACGTGATGCATCTACATATTCGATGCGACCACCACGGCCTGCGATCACACACACACCAGAGTCATGTGCTACGTTCGCTTCCATACCCGTACCAACAAGTGGTTTGTCTGCGATTAACGTAGGAACAGCCTGACGCTGCATGTTTGAACCCATCAATGCACGGTTGGCATCATCGTGTTCAAGGAATGGAATCAGTGACGCCGCTACAGATACAACCTGCTGCGCAGATACATCCATATGGGTTACTTTTTCAGGTGGCATACGTACGAAATCACCTTGGTGACGTACAGATACCACTTCTTCTAATAAGTTACCGTCAGTATCAACTGCAGAATCGGCCTGTGCAATAACAGTACCCACTTCTTCAATCGCAGATAGGTATTCAACTTCGTCGGTTACGCGACCATCAACCACTTTACGGTAAGGTGTTTCTAAGAAACCAAAGTTGTTACATTTTGCGTATACAGAAAGCGAGTTGATCAAACCAATGTTTGGACCTTCCGGCGTTTCAATTGGACATACACGACCATAGTGAGTTTGATGTACGTCACGTACTTCAAAGCCTGCACGTTCACGTGTTAAACCGCCCGGTCCTAATGCTGATACACGACGTTTGTGTGTAATTTCAGACAACGGGTTGTTTTGGTCCATAAACTGAGATAACTGGCTTGAACCAAAGAATTCTTTGATTGCAGCAGCAACTGGCTTCGCGTTGATTAAATCTTGCGGAGACAAGTTATCTGTTTCAGCTTGTGACAAACGCTCTTTTACAGCACGTTCTACACGAACTAAACCTACACGGAATTGGTTTTCAGTCATTTCGCCAACTGAACGAACACGACGGTTACCCAAGTGATCGATATCGTCGACTTCGCCTTTACCGTTACGGATTTCAACCAATGTTTTTAATACATCAGTGATGTCGTTGTTCGATAAAATACCTTCAACTTCACGCGACTTCTGATCAGTGCCCACTTCGTAAGGACGACCCAAACGACGGTTGAACTTCATACGACCTACAGGCGATAAGTCATAACGCTCTGATGAGAAGAACAAGTTGTTGAATAAGTTTTCAGCAGCTTCTTTTGTTGGTGGCTCGCCCGGACGCATCACTTTGTAGATTTCTACAAGCGCTTCTTCACGACCAGATGTGGTATCGGCACGTAACGAGTCAGCAATAAATGAACCACGATCGATGTCATTGGTAAATAGGATGTTAAATTCTTTAACACCACCTTCAGCCAATTTCACCATGATTTCATGGCTTAATAAGGTGTTTGCAGCAATAACATCGCCATCACGTAAAGTGATGTCTTCAGCTGTAATACGCTCGTATAAGTATTCATCAGGAACTGGGAGTTTAGTTAAACCAGCAGCTTCCATTTGACGTACATGACGCGCGTTAATACGCTTACCTTGTTCAACAATCGCTTTGCCATCGTTATCAACGATATCAAATTGCGCCATTTCGCCACGCAGGCGTTCAGGCACTAGGTCAATTTGATAGCTACCCATATCAAGGTAAACAGGCACTTTTTCGTAGAACAAGTCTAAGATTTGGGTGTTGTTATAACCTAAAGCACGTAGGATCACAGTCGCGAGTAATTTACGACGACGGTCGATACGTACGTAAACTAAATCTTTAGCATCAAATTCAAAGTCTAACCATGAACCACGGTAAGGAATGATACGTGCTGAATAAAGCACTTTACCACTTGAATGTGTTTTGCCTTTATCGTGGTCAAAGAATACGCCAGGTGAACGGTGTAATTGAGATACGATCACACGCTCAGTACCGTTAATAACGAATGTACCGTTTTCGGTCATGAGTGGCATTTCACCCATGTACACTTCTTGCTCACGCACGTCTTTGATTGACTTAGTTTCGCGATCTTTTAAGATCAAACGAATCTTAACACGCATTGGTGCTGCATAAGTTGAGCCGCGAAGGATACATTCACGAACGTCAAACTCAGGCTTACCAAGGCTATACTCAACAAATTCTAGAGCAGCATTGCCAGAGTAACTTTCAATCGGGAAAACTGAACGAAACGCGGCTTGAAGACCAATATCATCGCGGTTTTTTGGAGTTTTACCGTCTTGTAAGAACGTTCTGTACGAGTCGACTTGAATCGCGAGCAAGTACGGCACGTCCATCACTTGGGGCAATTTACCAAAATTCTTACGGATCCGTTTCTTTTCGGTATATGAGTATGCCATCTGGAGTCCTCGGAAAGTGAACCAAGTCCGCCTGCAGAACGGACTTAGAAGGAGTTACGCAGGCCGATATGGCCACCACTTTTTACAAATGCTGCAATTTTCAGTGGTATAAAAACGCTTAACAATATTTTTAGGCAAAAAAATATTGGTAAACATTTGTTTTTTATGATTATTTTTAATTTGTATGAATATTAGCTCATGCAAACAAAAATCGAGCCGATTATTGTAACGCAAAAAGGCTGATGACCCAAGAGCCACCAGCCAATTTTTGGAGCCAATTCAAAAGAATTAGCTCCGCTTAAGCGATTACTTAAGTGTAACTTGAGCACCAGCAGCTTCAAGTTTAGCTTTAAGCTCTTCGCCTTCTTCTTTAGAAACGCCTTCTTTAAGAACAGCTGGAGCGCTTTCAACAACGTCTTTAGCTTCTTTTAAGCCAAGGCCAGTTGCTTCACGAACTGCTTTAATTACAGCTACTTTGTTCGCGCCGAAAGAAGTCAATTCAACATTGAATTCAGTTTGTTCTTCAGCAGCAGCAGCAGCAGGACCAGCAGCAACAGCTACAGCAGCAGCAGATACATTGAATTTTTCTTCAAAAGCAGAGATAAGTTCAACAAGTTCAAGAACTGTTTTTTCTGCAACTGCGTCTAAGATTTCTTGGTTAGTTAAAGCCATGAGAGTAACTCCAAATGGGTATTGAATGATGTGTGTGTAAGTTTAAGCTTAAGCAGCTTCTGACTCGTTTTTCTCTTGAAGCGCTGTAAGTAAGCGGCCCAATTTCGAAATAGGAGCTTGAAGAACGTTTGCAAGCATAGTAAGCGCTTTTTCTTGGTTTGGAAGGTTCGCGATAACGCTAACTTCTTCGCCTTGATAAAGTTTGCCATCAAATGCAGCAGCTTTAAGTTCAAATGCTTTGTTAGTTTTAGCAAATTCTTCGAATAAACGAGCAGCAGCGCCCATGTCATCTTCAGAAGTTGAGAAAGCTAAGATTGTTGGGCCAACAAGGCTTTCGTTCAAGATAGTGAATTGAGTATCTTGAAGAGCACGTTTAGCTAAAGTGTTACGCACGATACGTGTAACAACACCTAGTTTACGAGCTTCAACACGTAGAGCAGTTAATTGCTCAACGGTTAAACCTTGATAGTCAGCAACAACAGCAGCATACGCAGTAGAAGCGACTTCAGCGACTTCAGCTACGATCTGTTTTTTGCCTTCGATAAGAAGAGCCATTGTAATACCTCCTAACGGTGATTTATGCACTTAAACAAGTGCACTCCCAATTCGTAAATTCATCACTGAATTTACACGCGGAGGAGGAACAAAATCACACCACCGCGTCTACTCGGACTGGAATTTTAAGAGCGCAGTAAAACTGCCCTCGCCCGAGGTCTTTGACGCTGATAAATCTAAGTTTATCAATTCAAAGTTTGCCTAAGTTGCGCAAGTGCCGAAGCTGTCTTGCGCTAAATTTAAAACAATGTTTTAAATTTAGCTCAGGGCTTTAAAATTCTGTAATAAGTTAAAAACTTATTTAGAAACGTTGGCAACATCAACAGTAAGACCAGGGCCCATAGTAGAGCTTAAAGTGATCTTTTGGATGTATACACCTTTAGAAGTTGCTGGCTTTAATTTTTTCAAGTCAGCAATCAAAGTTTCAACGTTTGAACGAACAGCTTCAGCAGTAAAACCTACTTGACCGATCGCAGCGTGGATAATACCCGCTTTGTCTACACGGTAACGTGCTTGACCAGCTTTTGCATTTTTAACTGCAGTCGCTACGTCAGGAGTAACCGTACCCACTTTAGGGTTTGGCATTAAGCCACGTGGACCAAGAATCGTACCTAACTTACCTACAACGCGCATAGCGTCAGGTGCAGCGATAACAACATCAAAGTCTAAGTTACCAGCTTGGATGCTCTCAGCAAGATCATCAAAACCAACAACGTCTGCGCCTTCAGCTTTAGCAGCTTCAGCAGCAGCACCTTGAGCAAATACAGCTACACGTACAGTTTTACCAGTACCTGCAGGAAGTGTAGTCGCGCCACGTACAACTTGGTCAGATTTACGTGGATCAACACCAAGGTTTACCGCGATGTCTAGAGATTCTTTGAACTTAGGAGCTGGAAGGCTCTCTAAAACTGCAACAGCTTCTTCTAGCGTGTAAACTTTGTGTGCTTCAACAGCAGACGTAATCGCTTTTTGACGTTTAGTTAATTTAGCCATGTCTTAAAGCTCCACTTCCAAGCCCATAGAACGTGCAGAACCAGCAATGGTACGTACACGCGCTTCTAAGTCAGCACCAGTTAAATCTGGTTCTTTCGTAGTTGCGATTTCTTCTAGTTGAGCACGAGTTAACTTACCAACTTTAGTTTTGTTAGGTACAGCTGAACCCTTAGTGATACCAGCAGCTTTCTTAAGAAGAATCGCAGCAGGTGGGGTTTTCATGATGAATGTGAACGACTTATCGTTGTACACAGTGATCACTACTGGAATTGGAAGACCAGCTTCAAGTTTTTGTGTAGCAGCATTGAATTCTTTACAGAATGCCATGATGTTTACACCACGTTGACCTAGTGCAGGACCAATCGGTGGAGATGGATTCGCTTTACCAGCTGGAACTTGCAGCTTGATATAGCCGTCAATCTTCTTAGCCATTGTCAATTACCTCTGGGTGCAAACGCCGCTAGGCTCCCCAATGTTTTTAAGTAACTTACGTTACAATAACAATGCCCGATACCCAAAAGTACCGAGCGTTTTCAATCCAAACCAATTAAATTGTTTTTTCGACTTGACGAAATTCCAATTCAACTTGGGTTGGACGGTTAAATACATTAATAGTCAACGTTAAACGTGACTTTTCGTATAGAACTTCTTCCACCACGCCTTTAAAGTCGGTGAATGGACCGTCTACTACGAGTAATTCTTCACCAGGTTCAAACATCGTCTTAGGACGAGGTGCTTCACCTTTGTTTTGCACGCGTGCAAGAATTGCATCAGCTTCGCGTTGGGTAATTGGTGCAGGTTTTTCAGCTGTACCACCAATAAAACCTAAAACTTTTGGACATTCTTTAACAATGTGCCAAGTTTCATCGTTCATTTCCATTTCGACCAATACATAGCCTGGAAAGAACTTACGCTCAGATTTACGCTTTTTACCATCCTTCATTTCTACGACTTCTTCAGTCGGAACAAGGACATCACCAAAGCTATCAGCAACAGCGCTACGCTGGATTCGATCATTAAGCGAACGCATCACTTGTTTTTCATAACCTGAATAGGCATGAATAATGTACCAACGTTTCATAGCTCTCTTACCCGATAATTAATTTAATAGCCCAGCCTAGAATGTAGTCGAAACACCACAATAAAACCGATGCTACAAGTACAACAACAAGTACGTGCCAAGATGTGGTCATCGTCTCTTGTTTCGTCGGCCAAACAACGCGACGTAACTCAATTCGAGAGTCTTGTAACAGTCGAATGAAGCCTTTGCCTTGATGGGTGGCGTATAATAAACCTAAAGCACCCACGATACAAGCCAAAATTACCCCGACACGCACCCAAACATCATTGGCTGGTGCCCAATAAGCCGGCAGCTGTTGGTTGGTCATTAAAGCACCGACTAACAAAATCAATGCAATAGCCCATAAAACATAGTCGAAAGGCGACCCTGTTTTTACAACTTCAGCAGAATTATTTTTTTGAGGAATTGGCGCGTCGCTGAATGCGTCACGCGATTTATCGTTCGACATTTTTGTACTCGTCGTAGAATTCGCGACTTATTATATGACTAGATTCGTAAGCATCAAGCTTTTTTTAGAAAAGTGGCAGGTCAGGAGGGACTCGAACCCCCAACATTCGGTTTTGGAGACCGACGCTCTACCAATTGAACTACTGACCTACAGAACAAATCGAGGGCCTAAGCCCCCAATTTGAACGATGACTGTGTCGTATTATGCAATAACTTTCGCAACAACACCAGCACCAACTGTACGGCCGCCTTCACGGATTGCAAAGCGTAAGCCTGCATCCATAGCGAT